>JABWCD010000042.1 GCA_013359265.1 Candidatus Hydrogenedentota bacterium | reverse complement strand
TTCCCCAACGACTCGAAACTCACAAAATGTAGTGAAGACTTTCGACAACCCGATCAATAATGACAACCACTTACAAAAATAACTGCGGAAGTTGGGCTAGACTGCGAACGGGGGAAAGCTACGGCGCGAAGTGGGACTACGTGCGCAATAACCCGGTACGGCACGGTCTTGTCGCACGAGCGGAAGACTGGCCATATCAAGGAGAAGTCGCTGAGTTGTTTTGGGGATAATTGGGAATGTAGCGGATTGCATGCGCGAGGAGGCTCGGACGGAGCCTCGCCCCACCCCTTGCCCGCCCCTTTGCCTCACCACTGAAAAATGAGGTAACTGTGTTTCAAATCGCTTCGATTATTCTTTGCGCGGGCAAGGGCCGGCGCATGCAGGCGCGGCGCACGCCGAAGGTGTGCTTTCCAGTTGCGGGGAAGCCGGCGGTGTTGCATCTGCTCGATCACCTCGATTCGCTCGGCGTTGCGCCGAACGTGCTGGTGGTCGGCCATCTTGCGGGCAAGGTAGTGGACGAAATCGGACCGCGGAGTCCGCGCGCGCTGTTCGCGTATCAGGCCGAATTGAAGGGCACCGGACACGCGACCAAACAGGGCACTGCCTTGCTGCGACGCGTTGGGTTCGACGGCGCGATACTCGTCGTCGCGGGGGACAAGGTCATCGAGCGCCGCGCACTCGAGAAACTGGTGCGCACGTTCGAACGCGAGCGTCCGGATATTGCGCTGTTGGTTGCGCCGAAGGAGCGTTGGCCGAATGCGGGCCGCATCGTGACCGACGGGGCCGGCGCGGTGCAGTGCATCATCGAGCGCGCCGACCTTGCGAGCGGCGAAGCAAACAATGCCGCGTTTACGATCAACGGCGTCGCTCGCCCCGCGGCGCAGATCGAATCCGCCGCGAAAACCGTGAACCAGGCCGTGTACCTCTTTCGGGCGCCCGCGCTATTCGAGTCGCTCGACGCGCTTTCCACCGGCAACGTGCAAAAGGAGGAGTACCTCACCGACACGATCGAACACGTGGTGCGCAACGGCGGCCGCGTCGTGCCGGTGCCCGTCGATCATCCCGACGACGTGCTGGCGTTCAACAATCCGGAGGAACTGCTCGAGATCGAAGAATATTTCCGCCGAAAGTCGGGCATCGAAATCGCGACGCGCGACGGACGCGATCCGCGCATCTTCAAATCGCCCGCGGATTGGGCCAGGCGGTTGCAGTCGCCCGACGCCGCGACCGCGCAGGTGTTGCGCTCGGTCTACGGCGACGACGAGGCGCTGCGAGAGGAAAAGCGGAGACGCCTGCTTTCGACGGTCGAGTTGTTCATCGATCGCTTCGGTACCGACGGCGCCGTGACCGTGATTCGCGCGCCGGGCCGCGTGAACCTTATGGGTCGCCACGTGGACCATCGCGGCGGCTGCGTCAACCTCATGGCGATCGATCGCGAGCACATTCTCGTCGCGCGTCCGCGCCACGACGCGACCGTGCGCGCGCGCAACGCCGATGCGGTGCAGTTTGCGGACCTCGAATTCGGTGTGGGCGATTTACTCGAGCAGGTCGGGCTTGACGATTGGCGCGAGTTCGTGAACAGCGCGATCGTAACGAAGCTGGTGCGCGACCTGGCGGGCGATTGGGGCAACTACCTCAAAGCGCCCATGCTGCGCCTGCAACAGCAATTCAAGGATCGCCTTATCCACGGGGTGGACTGCGTCGTCAGCGGCGACATCCCCATGGCGGCGGGGCTGAGTTCATCGTCCGCGCTCGTTGTCGCGATGGCGGACGCGCTGGTGCATGCAAACGGTCTTTCGGTGTCCGCGCACGATCTCGTCGACCTCTGCGGCGAGGGCGAATGGTTCGTGGGCACGCGAGGCGGCAGCGCCGACCACGCAGCGGTGAAACTCAGCCAGGCGCGGCGCGTTGCGCACGTCGGTTTCTTTCCGTTCGCGATCAAGGATTACGTGCCGTTCCCGGACGGATACTCGCTCGTAATCTGCAACTCGCGCATCCACGCGCGAAAGGCGGCGGGCGCTCGCGACACCTTCAACGAGCGCGTCGCGTCATACGAGTTCGCGGTGCGCTGGGTGAAAGAACAGTTCCCCAACTATGCGCCGCTGATTCACCATTTGCGCGATATATGCCCCGAAACGCTTGGGGTGCGCGCGGCGGACATCTACCGCATCCTGTTGGACGTGCCGGAGCGCGTCGCGCCGGATGCGCTGAAGCGCAAACTTGGCGACGAGACGTTTGCCGCGCTGACGCAGTCGCACACCCCGCCGCGATACTACGAGCTGCGCGGACGCCTGCTCTTCGGCATTGCGGAGTGCGAACGCAGCAAGTGCGCCATTGAACTGCTCAAGCGCGGCGATCTCGAACGCTTCGGGCGAATGATGAACATGTCGCACGACGGCGATCGCGTGGTCACCGCGGACGGGACGCCGTACGGCGTCGACGTTTCAGATGCCGCGATGCGCCGGCTGATCGCGGACTTGCACAGCGAAGACCCGGCGCACGTCGAGCGCGCGCAACTCCACGCGCAACCGGGTGTGTATGCGTGCAGCATCCCGCAGATCGATTCCATGGTGCACGTCGCGCTCGATACGCCGGGCGTTCTCGGCGCGCAACTCTCCGGCGCGGGCCTCGGCGGCTGCATGATGGCACTCGTTGAGCAAAGCGCCGCGGGCCCTGTCATCCAAAACATGACCGAACGCTATTACGCCCCGAACGGCCTCGAACCCGGCGCGTTCGAGTTCGCCCCAGTCGCGGGATCCGGGCCGCTGAACCTCGCGTAATCTTGCGCTCGCGGAACTCGTACGCCGACAGCGGATACGGGGTCGAAACCCATTAATCTACAGACAAATATGCGAATTTATCTTAAATAGGCCTAACTATGTAAACTAATAAATTTGCACTTTCTGTAGACATCGGCAATTGTGTGTGATATGCTGAATCCCGGAACGGGAGTTCGGGCAATGGCACGGTATGACACAAATGCGGCGTGGAGCGATCCGTTTGACCCCAAACCGGCGAACAAGCGCGCGGCGGAACGATTTAAGTTTCGGTTGAAAACGTCCATCAAGGCGGAAGGCAAGCCGGTGGATAGCGATGCACCGCGCATCCTCGTCGGGCCGGGAATCATTCGCAATCTATCCGTCACGGGCGCGTGGCTGATAACAAAGCACCAGCTTGTTCCCGGCCAGCGTATTGTTATCGCCATTCCGACGAAGCGGTTTGCCGTTGCGGATTATCTTCCCGCGATGTTTATCGGGCCGGCGGAAGTCGTTCGTACGAAGCCCGATATCGAGAACCGCGTTTGGGTCGGTGTGCGCTTCGGCGATTCGCTCACGCAGAACATGGAATTCGCGACGTTTATCCAGGGCCTGTACGCGCTCCGCGAAGCGTTGACGAAAAAGGACTGAATCGGGAAAGTAATCATACATCCCGCACGACCCTTTCAATCCCGCCGTCGATATCGCAACCATGCTTCTGAAAATCACCGCGCTTTGCCGCATTCCCGTGCCCGCCGCTTTGCGCGAGCGCCGCGCCGTAGCCTAGAATCCGTCCGTCGTTCTGAAGGGGGAATGGTGCATTGATCTTGCCTGATCGAAAAATCAAAGAACTGCTGGCCGCGGGCGAATTGCGCATCGAGCCTATCGAACCCGCGCAAATCGGACCCGCCTCCGTGGACCTGCGACTCGGCACGTCGTTTCTCACGCCGCGCGCGACGCAGGGCATGTATTCGATGTCCGAACCGATCGAGTACGAGCGCGTGGAAGGTGCGTCGTTCGTGGTGCCTGCGCACGGATTCGTGCTGGCGACAACACACGAAGTCATCGCGCTGCCGGACTACTTGACCGCGTTCGTCGAGGGGCGTAGTTCGATTGGGCGATTGGGACTCTTCATCCAGAACGCGGGGTGGGTCGATCCGGGGTTTGAAGGCGCAATCACGCTCGAGCTCTTCAACGCGAACAGCGCGCCCATGCGCATCGAAGCGGGCCGCCGCATCTGCCAACTCGTCATCGCCGCCGCCGACGGGCCCGTCGAAAACCCGTATCGAGGGAAATACCAAGGGCAGCGAGAGACGACGGGATCGCGCGCGTATATGGACGTGGAAGTTTCGAGGGACTAGCGAAGCACACCTGCTTGCCACTTCGGACGCGGCATGCAAAGCGACGCTTCAGCGGTGCACTTCAGGGCTCTTCGCACAAATGCCCGTACGTACGCGTATCAGCCAAGCAGACGTAGACCATGTTCGGTCGGCCCCCTATTCGAGTTTGGCTCTATCACAGTCGTTTTCAATGACTCTCAAATCTTGGGGAATCACGAGTTTCGCCAGCTTTTCGGGCGGTTCGCCAAGTTTGAGCAAGCGTTGTTTGGCCTTGGCGAGCGCCCGTCGCCTACCGAAGCACCGATCGAGTTTCGCCTTCGCGTACAAAAGCTTGCGATTGTTCCACCACACCGCGGAGCCACAGTAAACGATACCTAAAGCTGCGATAAAGAATGGAAGCACTAAAATGATGGCGAAATACGTTCGAACGGGTCGGTATTCAATGGGGAAGAATAGGCCACAATTTATCAATACATGACAGTCCTTACGGAGACCTTTATCTGTCTGTAAGGGTGCGAGGTAGTGGCCCAGCACGTACGCAAAATCCCAATAGAGTTCACGTGTTGTCACATCACCGCAGATTCGAAAGTACAACGGTAGACGGTGCTTCTGTTCCTCTTTAACCCGATCAAATAACCAATTCGGAACTACTACGTGCAAGTTGTCGTCAGGTGCGGAGAGGAGTTCGCCCTCGCTTGACACTACGATGCCGTCAGGCCAAATTAGCTTGTCGGCTTCTCCGCCGCCCGCTGCTGCCCGCATCAGAAGTTCTTCGATGAACGAAATCCGATCTACTACGCCCGGGCTGACAAGGAAGCGTACTGTACGCTTTCTGGATCGGTACGTGAACACTCGAAAGGAGCTATTGGAAGCAGCGGTTTCCATGGCGCCTACTCTACACGCGAATCATGCGCACCACATAGCTGCGCGACAGACTGGAGAAGGCCCCGCTTTGCGACATCGGCATAAGAAGGCGTGGCGGCCGTGACGCTTTGAATTGCGGTTTGGTACCACCACCTTGCCTCGCCGTAACTCGGCTTTCCCGCAACGTAAACCCAATTGCGCCGGTTACGCGCGGCGGACGCGGGCCATCGAGACGTTGAGGATGAGCGCCGCGAGCAGGATGGCACCCATGATAGAGCCCTTGAGGTAGATGTTGACGTCGAGGTGGTTCAGGCCGTTGTGCAGGATGCCGAAGGTCAGGACGCCGACCACCGTATTGCCGATTCCGCCCTTGCCTCCGAACAACGAGGTCCCGCCGAGCACTACACCGGAGACACATTGGATCAGGACTTGATCGAGGCCGCCGGCTTGTGCGCTGCCAAGCCGCCCGACCCAGAGTGTGCCCGCAACGGCGGCCGTCATGGCGCAGATGCAGAAGCATGCGGTAAGGGTACGCGCGACCGGGATGCCGGACAATTCCGCGGCGACGCGGTTGCCGCCGACGGCGTAGACGTTGCGTCCGAAGCGGGTGAACCGGAGCACGATCCAGGCGGCAAACATGAAGATGGCCGCGACGACGGTGATCCACGGGATCTCGATCAGGGCATAGGTCGTGCCGTTCGGCCGCGCGCGTTCGACGAATTCGAGCGAGCGCGTGCCGATGTGCGCGAGGGCGGGTTGGATGGTGAATATGGGCGAGCCGCCGGTAATCCACAGCGCAAGGCCCATCGCGATGAGCGACAGCGCGAGGGTCATCATGAAGGATGGCACACCGATCCGGGACACGCCAACGCCGATGACGAGTCCAAACACCGCCGCGCCTGCGATCGCCGCGAGCAGCGGAAGCATTTGGGTGATTGGGCCCGGCGTCCAGTGAAGTCTTTGAAGGAGAACATTGAAAAGCCAGGCCGCGACGACTCCCGCGAGGATGGCCATGCTTTCGATGCTGAGGTCGATTTCGCCGGTGAGTAGAACAAACGTCACGCCGACAGCCATGACCGCGAGCGCGGAGTTTTGCCGGAGAATGTTGAGTAGATTCTCCCGGGTGAGAAACGATTCGGTAATGAACGAAAAGAAAAGGAACAGGACCGCGCACGTAATGATTGGCGCGACGGTGTCCAGATTACGGAGATTGAATTTCACGGCCCCCTCCCGGCGACAAGCGCAAGAAGTATACGGAATTGGGCGATCAGGTGCGAAGGGGGAGACCGGCATGTTGCGCGGACGGCGGCGGCGCGCGGGGCGGTGGCAGTGCCCGTTCGAGCGGTACTTTGCTACACTCGTGCTCTGAATCAAACGTCTGAGGGAGAGGATATCATGTCCACCAGGCCGCCGGATTGGATCAATGCTCCTGCGCCGCCGCCCGTTACGGCGTTCACGCGCAAAACGACAGGCGACGGGTACGCGTTGTGGGGTATGCTGCTGGGACTCATAGGACTCGTGTTGTCTCCCGTCGCGGGCGGTTTCTTGTTCGGTCCGTTGGGCCTCGTGT
The DNA here is from genome assembly GCA_013359265.1 of Candidatus Hydrogenedentota bacterium. Taxonomy (NCBI): domain Bacteria; kingdom Pseudomonadati; phylum Candidatus Hydrogenedentota; species Candidatus Hydrogenedentota bacterium. Next base: position 20,310 of record JABWCD010000042.1, on the reverse strand, counting down.
TCGCGGCGATTGCGCAATCGCGGCCCGTGACCAAGCCTTCCCGGATAACGGTGGCGATGGGCCTGTCGGCGGCGGCGCTGCTGACCAGCGCGTACGTTTCTGTCGGCGGTTTTTCGCGGATGCTTGGCGGCGGAATCTACGCGTGGGAAGGGGTGCGGGCGCCGGACTTCACGCTGACGACGACCGGCGGGGAGACTGTCCGGTTGAGCGATCTGCGCGGAAAGCGGGTGTTCGTCGATGTCTGGGCGACCTGGTGCCCGCCGTGCCGGGCGATGCAACCGGACCTGAACCGGCTGGCGACGGAGTGGGCATCGAAGGGCGTGGTCGTGGTTGGACTCAGCGCGGACGACGCCAAGGTCGAACTTGGCGACTACGTGAATTCGACAAAGCTGGAATACCCGGTTGGTTGGATGGGCCCGGATTTCCCGGGGCCGTACGGCGACGTGACGGCGTTGCCGACACTGTTCGTTGTGGACCGCGAGGGTATCATCGTTGCGGTGGAAAAAGGGATGCATTCGTACAGCGCGTTGGAGGCATTGGCGAGCATCCCGGACTATGGCGGCGCGCCCAAGCCGGCGCCAGTCTCTGCGGAGCGCCCTTCCTCCTAACGCCGACTCGGCGCGTTGTATCGGTCCGCGATGGCCCTGTAGACTATGGGGTCTTGACCAGGGGGGAGTATCCGATGGCCACTATTGCCAAGCCGACAGCCGCGCCGATGTCCGCGCCCGGCAAAACCACGGAAGGTTCAGGCGATCGCATGCTCGCGCTGGATGTGCTGCGCGGGTTCACGATGTTCTGGATTATTGGATCGGATTCGATGCACGGGGCGTTCAAGGCGATCAGCGAAACCGGCGTCGCAGGTTTTTTCGCGAACCAGTTCGAACATCGCCGGTGGGAAGGCTTCGTGTTTTACGACCTGATCTTTCCGATGTTCATCTTCATCATCGGCATATCGCTGGTCTTTTCGCTCCAGAAAATCGTGCAGACCCACGGCAAGGCCGAGGCGTATCGCCGCGTGTTCAAGCGGTTCCTGCTGATGTACCTGCTCGGAGTCTTCTACGACGAAGGGATGGCCAAACTTTGGGACGTTAAGGATGGCGTACTTCAGCACTGGCAGTGGGACGAGAACATGCTTTGCGGCGTGCTGCAACGGCTTGCGATCTGTTACTTCGTCACCAGTCTACTGTTCCTCAATCTTCCGAAAAAGGGGCTCATTGCCGTTTTTATTGGTATCACGGTTGTGTACTGGGGCGCGCTGACGTTCATTACCGCGCCGGATCAAGAGGTGCACTCGTGGGAACGAAACAAGAACATCATTCACTACATCGACCACCAGATTCCGCCGTACGGGGGGTCGGACCCCGAGAGTCTCGCGACATCGCCACCGGCGATTACTTCGTGTTTGCTCGGGGTTTTTGTCGCGCTGTTTCTACAGGACAAAAAACGCGATCTGACACAAAAAGTGGTCCACCTCGTGGTTGCCGGCGCAATCATGACGACAATTGGCTATATCTGGGGATACCTTCCGGGCGATCTGAAGTATCCGATTATCAAGCGGCTATGGACGTCGTCGTACGTATTTGTGGCGGGCGGATTCAGCCTGGTTTTGTTGGGTGCGTTCATCTATGTCATTGACGTGTTGCAGTACAAGCGGTGGACGCCGATGTTCATGTGGATTGGGATGAACCCGCTGTTGATTTACATGTCCACGAACATCCTCGATTATCAAGCGCTCGCGCGCCGGTTCGTTGGCGGGCCCATCGAAGAAGCCGCCGGGAACTTTGGGCCAATGCTCGTCGCAGTGGTTTCGCTGTCGATATCGGTCTTAATCGTCCGTTACCTGTACCAGAAGAAAATCTTCCTTCGGTTATAACGAATCGCCCCGATTCGGCCATAATCTCGCATGGCATTACCGGTTATTTTCGAATCGCCCGTCATCCGATGGGGGTGGGGCATTCCGTTCTTATTCCTGCTGTGGTGGCTGACGCGCAGCTTGCAGCAGGACTCGGGCGAAGCGGCGGAGCCCGATTGGATCGGAAAACGGTTGTGGTTTCCGCTCGAGCGGCTTGACCGTGTATCGCTGGGAATCTGCGCCGCGATCGGCGTGCTGTTTTGGATTGGCCGGAACAGCATAAATCCATATCCGCCGGATTCGATTTACCACCTGCTGGTTGCACGGCAAATCTACGATACCGGCGCCGTGCCGATGTGGTGCGATTGGCAGTTCTATCCGCTTGGACGTCCCCACCTCTACCCCCCGCTGTTCCATCTGTTATTGGCCGGCATGGCGTGGGTGCTCGGCGGCGATTTTCTCGCGGGGTTCCGGTTGACGGAATCGCTCGCGCTTCCCTTCATCTTCTTCTCGACGTGGTATCTCGCCCGTTGGCTGTTCGATGCGCGACGCGCGTTTGTGGCGTTGTTGATTGTGGGTATGGACTACTCGCTCGTCTTTACCGCAGCGATGGGGACGCCGAGTGTCTTGGCGACTTCGTTGATGAGCCTGATGATTGTGTTTTTCCTGTCCGGGCGCTGGCACGCGGCAACCGCATTATGCGTCGTCATGCTGTACACGCACATGGGAATCCCGCCAATCGCGTTGGGAACGTTGGGCGTGTTCAGTTTGCTGCATCGGAGGTATCTACCCGGTTTCCTGGCGATGGCGACGATATCGCTCATCGCGTTTCTTCCGTGGTACGCGCGGTTGTATGTGTTCGGCGATTGGTTCACGCATCCGCTCGAGGAGGGCGTGTACGGCGCAATCGCGCCGGATTGGCTGCCCGTCTACAAGTTCACTTGGCTTCAGTTCGTGAGCTTCAGCATGGTGGCGATTGTTGCGCGCGGGTTTCGAGGATTGCGCTGGCGCGAGAAGCGGAACGGGATTCTGCTGATCGCGATCGTGGCGTGCCTGCCGATGCTGGTCAGTTACGGCGGGCGGTTCTACACGCATTCGTTGCATTTCTGGGCAATTCTGGCGGCGGGCGTTTTCACGAGGTTCCTGCACGCGCCGGTGCGGCCGAGGCGGGTCCTGGCGTTTGGCGCGCTCGCGTTGACGCCGACCGTGGGCATTGTCGGGACGGGCACGCCGATCCCGCCCGGCGTGTACCCGGCTCCATCCGCCTGGTTGCTGGCGCCCGTTGTCGCGTCGGGCGCGCTCGACGCGATCAACGAAGCGCAGCCCCCGGGATACGTTACGTGGCGCGAAGCGGAGGCTATCGCGGAGTATATCGACGACGTCACGGAACCGGGCCAGCCGATGTACTTTCGCGGTGATCGCGATTTCGCGCTTGTGGTCGAATGGCTTGCCGATCGGCCTATCGACACCGGCGCATGGGAAGAAACGCAACCGAACGAGCAGGCGCGGGCGCTGATCGATTGGGCGGCGGAACGGGACCCGAGGGGCTGCTATGTGTCGCGCGCGAAATTTGCGATACCGGCGGACACAGTCATTCGGGACTTCGATGGGCTCTATGTTGGGGTGCGCAACGGCAAAGGCCCGGACAAGGACGCCAAGGCGGACAAGAAAAAGATCAAGCAGGAATTGAAGCGCGAACGACAGGCGGAGAAGGACCCTGACGGTTCGCGCGATCCGTAGAAACGGTGCGTCCGGCTGCAATGGCGTGTGCGGGCGGTTACAATGGTTGACCAAGACATCGGGGACCCTCCATGCGCTTTTATCCGATGATGACATTACTGGCGGCGGTGTGCGGCGGGCAGGAGATTGCGCGCACGGAAGTCGACCCGCTCACGCGGACTATTCACGTCACGTATGCAATCCCGGCAACAGCGCCCGATCCCATAACGGTCGTCTGCGGGTGGTCCACGCCGGGGGCCAACGACTGGAAGCCGGCGGATGTGATGCCGCTCGTGAGCGAGACGGCGTACAACATGGCGACCGGCGATCAATGGAAGCTGTGGCATGTGGCGGGTCGTATTGTCGAGCGGCGCGCGGCGGGACTGCATCGCACGCTGGTGTTCAATCCGTATCCTGATGCGGTGGCCGATGGACGCGTGGACGTCGATTTCCGGATCGAATTGCGCGGACCGAACGACGAGGCGCTGGGCACGGCGCAAACGAAGATCGAAGCGGACAACCGCGATGTGCGGTACATTGAGGACTGGTCGCAAGCGATCCAGCGCGAGTTGGTTTCGGCGGAGGGGAAGCCGTGGACGTATCGCGCCGATTATGCCGCCGAAGACGGCGTCTCGCTTGGCAGCGCGCTTAGCGGGTTTCTTGGTCACGAACAGGAACTGCCACCGCTGACGTACCCGCTCGATTTGAAGGGCCACTACGCGATCTTTCTGTGCACCAATCCGATGAAGGGCGCGATCCGCCTGCGGCTGACCGGAGACGAACGATCGGAGCAGTTGGGCTCGCGGTATCCGCGCGAGGAAGTGTTGTGGCGGTGGGCGCGCATGGATCGGCAGCACCTTGTATTGCGGCAGACGCACAACTACACGGGATGGCAACAGGCGCATATCGATTACGTGAAGCTCGTGCCGCTGACGGATGCGCAGGTGCTGGCGCTGGAATCGCGGTTCGGCGGCCCGACCGACCGGCTCATCGCGGGGTATTGGGAACCGTACTCGTGGGCATTCTGGGACCACGTGACCGAGACCACACAGCACCGCGAGCCGCTGACCGCGTTTGCGGAAGCGCGTGTGAAGATCGTCGACACGCAGATCGGCCGGTTCGGCATGAAGTCCGTGTACGAAACGCGCCTGACCGATCAGTTGCTGTACTCGACCATCGGCGATCCGATCGGGGACGTGGTCCAACCGAGGACGGACAACGTCGGCAAGATGCAGCATTTTACCAATACGCTCGACGCGACCATTCGCTATTCGCGCGATCTGATGCTGGCGCCGCACGCGAACTTCGGCGCGACGAATTGTTATCCGGGCACGCCGTTGCAGGGCGATTTTTCGATTCAGCATCCCGATTGGGTGCGTGGACACGCGTTGAAGTACGAAGTGCCGGAGGTGCGCGCGTACATTCTCGCGCTGTATCGCGAGGCGTTGGAGATCGGCGCGCCCGCGGTCTCCATCGATTTCTGCCGGTACCCGGAAGGCATCGACTCGGCGGAGACGTGCACCCTGTTTCTGCGCGAGCTGCGCGCGCTCGCGGACGAATTTGGCAGGGCGCGGAACAAACGCGTGCCGATTCTGATCCGGTTTCCCGGGACCGGAGTGCGCCTGGCTGAGCGTTTCGACTATGCCACGTGGGTGAAGGAAGGCCTGGTCGATTACTTGTGCCCGAGCAACATTCAGGGCAGGCACATGCACATCGACATGGCGCCGTACTTTGAGTCGGTGAAAGGCACTTCGTGCATGCTGTTGCCGTGCATGGACGCGTTGACGTGGGGGTTACCGTTCCCAGGGCCGTTCCTGTGGCGCGCGTCGCAACTCTACAATCAGGGTGCGAAGGGTGTGTACGTGTACCAGGCCGATGGACGCATTCTCGGTTTGCCGTCGGACCGGCGGCATATGCGAATGCTCGCGAGCAGTGCGGCGGTGGCGCGGTTCTGGCACGACGATACAGTAGAGCGGCCGAGGCGAAGCAAGGGTATCTACATTACGCAGCCGCACGAATTCGGCAAGTACCACGGATGGGAGCGGATTCGCATCTGGACAGAAGGCGTGCCGCTGGGACCGGTGGAAACGTATCTCGACGACGCGCCCGTCACGCGCATGGAAGGCCCGCCGTATCTCGTCGGCACAGAGGACTATGCGTCGGACGCGGTGATTCCGCCGGGCGATCACGTCCTGCGTATTCGCGCAGTTGACGGCGACGGGTGGCTCGAACAGACGTTCACAGTTACGGGCGCGTGAGGACAACAGCACGGTGATGGCGCGACGTACGGCGGCAGAAGCGGATGTCAGCGTAACATTGCTGACGTATAACGCCGGGCCCCTGCTGGCACGCGTTCTGAAGGCGATTCACGAACAAGAAACTGCGCGCCGGTTCGAGATCGTTGCCGTGGACTCCGGGTCAACGGACGGGACGCTCGCGGTGCTCGCGCAGTATGACGCGCACGTGACGGAGATTCCGCAGCGTGAATTCGACTTTGGCCTGACGCGGGACCTCGTATTCGAGGAATCGAGCGGGCGCGTCGTGGTGTGTTTGTCGCAGGACGCAGTACCCGCGCATGAACGGTGGCTGGACAGCCTCGTTGCGCCGCTGGACGATCCGGCGATTGCGGCATCGTGCGGGCGATCCGTCCCCGATCCCGACCGCGCGTACGCGCAGTTCGTGTGGGAACGAAACGGGCTGTTTTACTTCACACGCGAGATGCGCGCGTTCGTGGCAAAGTATGGGCGCGGCCTGTCGAACGCGAACTCGGCAGTCCGGCGTGAGGTTTGGGAACGGCTCCGGTTTGGCGCGCAACCCATCGGTGAGGATTTTCGGTTTCAAACGAAGCTGTCGGCGGCGGGACTCGCGATCGCCTTTCCGGACGGCGCGGAGGTGTTGCACCATCACGCGTACACCCTGCGCTCGCTATACAAACGATGCCGCAACGAAGGGCTGGGGCTGCGCGCGTTGGACTGCGCGTACGGTGGAAAGGATTTGCTGCACGATTGTGCGAACCGGACCGTGTGGCGCGCGTGGGCGCGCGAGCTGGTCCGCGGCAATCTGCGCGCGCCCGCCTCCCTGCTGTTTCCGATTGTGCGCCCAAGCGCAGTTTTTGTCGGAAGCGCACTTGCCCGGGGATATCTGCGGTGAGCCACGAGATTCAGGAGTTCTACCGCGAGAACCCGCTGATGGTCAGTTCGCCGTTCGGCGGTGTATCGGGTGTGCATCGCGACCTCTTTGACGACGTCATACGCAAGCTGAATTTGCCGCTGGACGGGCAATCCATACTCGACGTGGGGTGCGGGCGCGGGTTTGTTGGCGAGGTGGTGCGCGCCCACGGAGGACGTTACACCGGCGCGGACCTCGTGCGAAACGGCACGGGCTTTTCGCTTGCACTTGCGGACGCAATGAACCTGCCGTTTCGGGACGAGTCGTTCGATGGCGTATTCTGTATCGACGCCTTCGAGCATATTCCGGACGGCGTTCGGGCGGCGCGCGAGTTTCGGCGCGTGTTGCGTCCCGGCGGATTTGTGTTCCTGTCCGCGCCGAATTACGGCAACGTGGCCGGGATCGTGAAGTGGTGGTGCGAGGCGTTTGGGTTTTCGAAGCGAGATTCGTGGGCGCCGTTCCGGCGATGGCAACCGCAGGAACTCGAGCAGGCGTTGACGCAACGTCGCATTCGCGCGCAGTACCGAAGCGCGGGCTTTGGGCGCGCAACGCGGATCGGTCATGCTCCGGAGGTTGGATTGGGGTTGTTTCCATGGATCGATCATCCGCGCATGCCGGAGGCGGTCCAATTTCGGTTGCAGCGCGCCTTCGCGTCGGTTGGACCCGCGATTGTGCGGTTCTGGCCGGGGGCAAGCTTGCACGTTTTCTGGAAGTTCGAGGTGTGAGATGGGGATCGCGAATATAATTCGCAAGCTGAAACTGCGCTATGGGTCGCAGGACACCGTCGTTCGGACGCTGCGGGAGATGGGCGTGCGGATTGGCGAGCGCTGCCGTATCTATACGACGAATTTCGGCGGCGAACCATACTTGATACGAATCGGTAATCACGTGGGCATTGCGAACGACGTAACGTTCGTAAACCACGATCTCAATTGGGTGTTTCAGGACAAGTACGAGTCGCTCACGAGTTTTGGGACGATCGAGATTTTCGACAACTGTAACATCGGTGTACGCGCGACAATCCTGCCCGGCGTAAAGATCGGGCCGAACAGCGTGGTAGGTGCGTGCAGCGTTGTGACGAAGGACGTGCCGCCGAACGTGGTCGTCGCGGGCAATCCCGCGCGCGTGATCTGCACACTCGACGAGTACGAGCAGAAGTGCCTCGCTAAGCATATTGACATTCCAAAGGACCGCGACGCGGCGCGCAAATACTTGATCGAACATTTTTGGGGCGGATCGTGAAGCTCGCGCTGCTCATGGGCAACCGGTACAACCCTTGGCACCTGCAAGGGTTCAAGCGGTTGCGCGGAAATCCGACGGTCGCGGCGTTTCGCGCGGAATCGCAGATTCAGGACCACTTCAAGGAGCGGGGCGACGGAACGGACTGGATGCAGCGGGAGCGCATCTACTTCGACACACAGGCGGGCAATGCGATCGTGCGCGCGTACTGCACGTTCGCCGAGCGCTATCTCGACCGCACGCCGCGCGTGCTGCCGTTCCACGAGCAATTGAAGGGATACGACATTATCCACTCGTGGGAACTGTTCACGGACTGGTCGGTGTCGGCGCTGGAAGCGCGCAAGCAATACAACATCCCGCTCGCAATCACGGTTTGGGACCTACTGCCCTTCAACATGGAACGCGTCGCGGGCCGCCGCGAACTGAAGCGGCGCGTCGCGGAAGGCGCGGACCGGTTCGTGGTGTACACGGAACGGTCGCGCGCGATGTTGGCGTTCGAGGGCGTGCGCGCGGAGCGTATCGCATACGTCCCGCCGGGCGTCGATACCGATTTGTTCTGTCCCGGCATTGCGGCCAGAGCGTTCGGATTGAAAGACGACGATTTCGTCGTGTTGTTCGTCGGCTGGTTTGTCCCGCGAAAGGGGATCGATTTCTTGTTGTTCGCGTTGCGCAAGCTGATCGACGAGGGCGGGCCCAACGCGAAGCGCGTCAAACTCCTGGTGGTCGGCAGCGGCGCCGGGCGCGAACGCGTCGAAGCGCTGATCGCGCGGCTCGATTTGCAGGACCGCTGTATATTGACGGGTGCGCAGTCGTACGAGCGAATGCCGGAAGCGTTTCGCATGGCGGACGTGTTTGTGTTGCCGAGCGTTGCGAGCGACGAGTGGCAGGAGCAATTCGGCATGTCGCTGATCGAGGCGATGGCCTGCGGGAAGCCGTGCATCGCCGCATTGAGCGGCGCGATCGAGGAGGTCGCCGGGGAAGCGGCGCTGCTCGTGCAGCCCAACGATTTTCTGGCGCTGTACCGCGCGCTCCGGCGCATACTTAATCACGCGGACGAGCGCGCGCGGCTCGGCGCCGAGGCGCGGTCGCGCGCACGCAAGCTGTTCGACGTGACGCTGCACGCGAATGCGCTGTCCGACCTCTACGATAGCATGCTGAAATGATCGAGCGCCGCCCGGTCCGCATTGGCGTCGAATTGTTCCGGCGCGCGCGATGGTCGGTACGGCGCGCGCTGCGCCGGCGACTTCGCATTGTCGTGGAGATTCGCTGGCGGCTTGGTGACGAGATTATGGCGATTCCCATCTACGAAGGAATCAAGCGCCGATTTCCCTTCTGCGAACTGACGGTGTGGGGCAACCATCCCGACCTTTTGCTGCGCAATCCGTATGTCGATCGCGTCGTCGGGCCCGGCGGCAAACCGGACTCGCTGTTGTGCGATCGCTATATCGTATTGCGTGGCGCGCCGCGCGACGTATTTCGGTTGGATCACTACGCAAGAATCTCCGGCATTCCAACGCCACCGATGTTGCCGCGCTTGTATTACGATGACTGGAATTCCGACGCCGTCGCGAGGGCCGGACTCGAAACCAAGAGTTTTGTCGCAGTAAGCACGGGCGCGACGTGGGAGACCAAGCGCTGGCCGATCGACCGATGGCGGGAGTTGTGCGAAACGCTGCAATCCGGTGGGTACACGCCGGCGCAACTGGGAAAGGGCGATGAGCGAATCGGCGCGGCGTACGACTTCGTCGACAGGACATCGGTACGCGAGGCGGCGTGCGTTCTGCGTCACGCACGCTTGTTGATTACGTGCGACTCGGGGCTGATGCACCTTGCGCTCGCCGCGGGCACGCCGGTACTGGCATTGTTCGGCCCGACGGACCCGCGCATACTCGTTCGCAACAGCGCGCCACTGTCGTTCCTCACGAACGAACGTCCGTGCCAGGGCTGTTGGAACCATTCTCCCGACGCGAAGGCTGAAGGTGTATGCCCGCTCGGCATTTCGCCGTGCATGGGGACGCTCGCGGTCGAAACCGTGCTGGCGCGCGCGCGGGAGTTGCTCGGTGCCAACGCGTAGCCCATTGAGCGTACTCTTCCTGACGCTGTACCCAAATTCGGCTGCGAGCCCCCGATACCGTGTCGCGCAATTCCTTCCGTATCTGCGGTCGATTGGCTTTCGATGCAGCGTGGAGTGCGCAATTACCGGGCGCGCCTATCGCGAGTGCTCCGGCCCATCGCGCAGGGCGCGTCCGTTCTGGTATCACGCGAAGGAGACGCCGCGGCGCGTTGCGCAGTTGCTGCGCATAGGCCGGTACGACGTCGTAGTTGTGCAGAAGGCGATCGCGAGCGCATACGTGCGCGGACTGCACTCGATCCTTCGCACCAACGCGAAGCGGCTTGTTTACGACATAGACGACGCCGTCCACCTTGCGCCGCCGCATTCGTTGCGCGGCCCGTGGAGCAGGTTCGAAGATCGCGATCAGGTGTTGCGCGTGATGGAGGGCGCCGATCTCGTGCTGGCGGGAAACGCGTGGCTGTGCAGCGAGGCGCGCGGACGTGCACGGCGCGTCGAGTTTTTTCCAACCGTTGTCGATACCGAACGGTTCACGCCAGGCCGACAGGCGGAGAGCCGTTTCACGATTGGCTGGATCGGCAGCCCCAGCACAACACCTCACCTAAGGGCCGCGGACGCGGTCGGCGAAATTGACGGAGCGAGTATTCGATGCATAGGCGCGGACGCGCGCGGCGTGCCGTGGAAACATGCGGACGTGCGGCCGTGGGCGTACGACCGCGAAGTGGACGACATCCGATCCTTTTCAGCCGGCATCATGCCGCTGGAAAAGGACGATTGGACGCGCGGGAAGTGCGCCTTGAAGGCGCTACAGTATATGGCGTGCGGCGTGCCGTGCGTGGCGACACCGTTTGGCGCGGTACTCGACATTATCGCGGACAATGTAAATGGCCTGTTTGCCGATTCGCCTGAGGAATGGCGTGCAGCGGTCGAGTGGTTGCGCGACCCGGCCGCGCGCGCAACACTCGGTGCGGCGGGCCGCACAACGGTCGAGCAGTATTTCGCATTGAATGGCGCGGCGCCCCGGCTCGCAGAACTGCTGGAGTCCGTCGTTTGAGTATCGCGCGCGAGAAGCCTTGCGTCTGCTATGTGATTCCCTCGCTTGCTCCCGGCGGGACCGAGCGCCAGTTGTTGTACCTGCTTGCCGGTCTCAAGGAAACGCACGGTTGCACCGTTGTCTGCACGAGGGCGGCCGGTGCGTGGGGTGAAGGCGCGCGTGCCACGGGCGCAACTATCGTCGAACTGAATACATTCGGCGGGTGGGACTTTCGCATCCGAGGCCGCGCACGCAGGGTCTTCACGGAGATTCGGCCGGACATTGTGCACACGTTTCTCTTTGGGTTCGACCTGCCGGTCAACCGCGCCGCGCAAGATGCCGGTGTACCGGTCCTGGTATCGAGCAGGCGGGAATTGGCCGCGTGGATGAAACCGCGCCACGTGCGTGCGCAGCGCAAAGCGAACGCGCTCGTGGACTGCATTATTGCGAATAGCCGCGCCGTGGCGTTGTTCGCCGCGAACCAGGAGCGTCTGGAGGCCAAGCGGATTCGCGTCATTCATAATGGCGTCGGAGACGAGTTTTCTGCGATCGACGAAGATTCGTCACAAACGCGAATGCGGCTGCGGATTCCACCGGAAAGGTTCGTGGTCGGAATGGCCGCGAATTTCAGTCCGGTAAAGGACCATGCATTGTTCCTCGCCACGGCGCGCATTTTGATCCGGCAACGCAGCGATATACATTTCCTGTTGGTGGGTGGCGGCTGGCTCGAGAATCGCGTTCGCGACGCCGTTCGAGGGGACAAAATGCAGGATAACTTTACGATTACTTCGACGCCGACTGACGTGGCCCGGTTTCTCCGCGCGATGGACGTTTGCGTGCTGACATCGCTACGCGAGGGCTTTCCGAACGCGCTGCTCGAAGCAATGGCGCTGGGGCGGCCGGTCGTGGCCGCCTCGGTCGGCGGCATTCCGGAACTCGTCGAGGACGGAGTGACGGGCCGGTTGGTTACAACGCGGGACCCGGCGGACTTTGCCGCGGCGATTCTGCGAATCGCCGAAGATTGCAGCGAGGCGCGCAGACTGGGCGAACGAGCGCGGGAGCGCGTTCAACGCGAGTTTTCCGCCAAGCGGATGGCCGGGGCGTATCGCGCGTTGTACGAGGAACTGCTTAACCGCAGGGGCGAATCGTAACCGTGTGCGGCATCTGCGGCATAGCGTACAGCGAGCGCACGCGGCACGTGGATCGCTCGCGGTTGCGCGCGATGAACAAGGCGCTGCAGCACCGGGGGCCGGACGATTCGGGGTCGTGGTTTGCGGGGCACGTTGCGTTGGCGATGCGCCGGCTCAGCGTGATCGACCTGTTCCGCGGCAAACAGCCGTTCGCGAACGAGGAAGAAACGATCGTTCTGGTCTACAACGGAGAAATCTACAATTACCGCGAGTTGCGCCACGACCTGGAAAAGCGCGGACACGTCTTCCGTACGTTGAGCGACACGGAGGTCGTGCTGCGCGCATACGAGGAGCACGGGGACGACGCGATCCTGCGGTTTAACGGCATGTTTGCGTTCGCGCTGTACGACGCGCGGCATGACCGCCTGTTGATCGCGCGGGACCGCGTAGGAATCAAACCGCTCTACTACGCGTTTCACGATGGGGCGTTGATTTTCGCGTCGGAATTGGACGCGATACTTCGGTCCGGCCTCGTGCGCGGCGCATTGAATCCGTCGGCAATCGAGGCGTACTTCAGCCTTCTTTACATTCCCGGCCCTGACACGATCTACCGCGACGTGCAAAAACTGATGCCCGGCCACAAACTCGTGCTGCAACACGGGAAGGTGCGCACGGATCGGTATTGGGACTTCGAGTTGAAGCCGGACCCCGCGTGGACGGTTGACTCCGCGGCCGAACGGTACACGGAACTGCTGTCGGAAGCGGTGAAATCCCAATGCGTGAGCGAGGTGCCGTTGGGCGCATTCTTGAGCGGCGGCATCGATTCGAGCTCCGTCGTCGCGATGATGCACGTGACCAGTGCCGCTCCGGTGAAGACATTTACGATTGGTTTCGACGACGCGCACGCGGACGAACTGAAATACGCGCGCATCGCCGCGCAACACTTTGAAACCGATCACACGGAAGAGATACTGCGTCCGGACATGGTGGATACGGCGCCGTACCTCGCGCGGTTCTTCGGCGAACCGTTCGCGGATTCGTCCGCGCTCCCGATGTGGCTGGTATCGCAGGTGGCGCGGCGCGAGGTGACCGTGGCGCTTTCCGGCGACGGCGGCGACGAGTTGTTTGCGGGATACAGTTGGCTGCATATGACGCGCAACGTTCTGCAGTATCAGCGCGCGCCGGACGTGTTGCGCCGGATGGCGGGCGGCGCGCTGCGTCCGCTGCCGCGCTCGCCTTTCGTGCAGAAGGTGCGGCGGTTCAACAGCGATTCGTTTCTCGATCCGCTCAACGTGTTTCGGCGCCGGCAGACGGCGATCGACCGCGATACGCGTAATGCGCTGTATGGACCTGAACTCGCGGCGCAAATCGCCGCGGACGGAATCGACCGTTACGTCGAACGATTGGAGTCGACTCATGCTCCCTCCGTGCTGGAGCACATGTTGATGCAGGACTTTGCCCTGTATCTGCCGGACGACATCCTCACAAAGGTGGACCGCATGAGCATGGCGCATTCGCTCGAGGCGCGGGTGCCGTTACTGGACAATACGATCGTCGATTTCGCGGCGTCGCTGCCATTCGAAATGAAGCTGAATGGGCGCGTATCGAAATACATTGTGAAGAAGGCAATCGGCCCGATCATGCCGCCGGAGCTGATGAAACAGCGCAAACAGGGTTTTGCGATTCCGGTACACCGGTGGTTTCGGCACGAGTTACGCGACCATTTTCTGAACGCGGTGCTCAGTCACGAAGCGCGCAACGGGGCGCTGCTGAACCGCCGCGCGATTCGCGCGATCTACGATGCACACATCCAACAGGAAGACAACTACGGGCACCAACTCTGGGCGATCCTGATGTTCGAGCATTGGATGCGCTACGCGGAATCGTTACCGGGGGTGTCGCTGTCCATGTGAGAGATCGGAGAACAGGGCCCCCGGCGCCTTCGATTCCTACCGTTACGATTTTACATTCCGCTCTTTTCCGTGGCACTTGCAGCCGGGCCAGTTCGGCGAGTAGAGGAACGAGTTCGGTTGGACGCCGAGGTCGCCGTTGATGACGAACGGTTCGCCGCGCTCGGACAGGTGCTCGATGAGGCGGTCTCGCCACTCGCGTCCGCGGCGCGTGTATCCGGCGTCCGCGGCGAGGTCGTGGAGTTCATGCGGGTCGTCGCGCAGGTTGAATAACTGGCTCTCGCCGGTGGGGGCGTGAAAGATGTATTTCCAACGGCCGTCGGTCATGCCTGTCCAGTGGTTTGACGCGTTGTAGCAAATGTCGTGTTCGAGGTCGATGGCATCGCGCCATTCCGCGCGCGAGTCTGCCAGCAGCGGCAAAATGCTTGAACCGTCGAACTGCGACCGTACGGTTTCATCGCCGGCGGCGTCGAGCATGGTAGGCAGCATGTCGCGGATTTCGACGGGGTGTTCCAGGGTGACGCCGCGGCGGTCCGATAGTGTTCCGTCCGGCCAGCGGACAACGAGTGGGACTTTCGCGGACGCCTCGTAGGCGTACGATTTGCGCCACAGATGGTGATCGCCGGTCATGTCGCCGTGATCGGAGATATACAGAATCAGCGTGTTGTCGAGCATCTTGCGCCTCTCGAGCGCGGCGACAATGCGGCCGATCTGCTCGTCAACGAACGTGACCGCGCCGTAATACCCCTGACGCGACGTACGGACCTGATCGGCGCCGAGGTCGCCGTGCCAGTGATCGGGGAAATTGTCGCTGGGTTTGGCGTATTTCGCGGCCCACGCGCCCACCTGCGCCTTGGGCAGATCGACGTCGTTATACATGTCCCAAATGCGCTGGGGCGGATCGTAGGGGCTATGCGGGCGCGCAAACGAAACCTTCATGAAGAATGGCTGCGGTTCGTTATAGGTGTCGATGAAGTTGACCGCGGTATCGCCCGTCCATCGCGTCGGGTGAACTTCCTCGGGGAGCTTGTAGGGCCACGCGCGGTGGTCGTTGAACGTGAGTCCCGTTACATCGGGATTGATTGTCGGGTAGTTCGACATCAGCCAGGCGCGGTAGTCGCTGCGGAAATCGATGGACGCCTCGCGGCCCGATTCGTCGAGGATGGTGCGGTGGAACCCGTGAAGGTGGCGCTGCGGGTGCCAATGCATCTTGCCGATGCCGAGCGTGTAGTATCCGGCGTCGCGCATGGCCTGCGGCATTTCGACGGCGTAGCCTTCGCCGATGCGGCCGTAGCCGAGCATGCCGTGGCGCCACGGCGCGAGACCGGTCAGGAGTGCATTGCGCGCGGGCGTGCACGTCGGCGTCGTCGAGTACATGTTCGTGAAGCGCGCGCCTTCGTTCGCGAGGCGGTCAAGGTTGGGCGTGTACGCGGCGGAATTGCCGGAACAGCCCATGCAGTCCGCGCGGTGCTGGTCCGACATTAGGAGAAGGACATTGGGCTTGCTCGGTTTGGGTAGTGCGCCGTGGGCGGCGGCGGTTTGCGTTGCGCCGGCGGCGGCCGCGGCGGAGAGTTTCAGCATGGTCCGGCGGTTGAGAGTTGTTCCCGAAGCGGTCATCGGTGGCGCCCTCGCTTGGTCATGTTTGGGGCAACAGTAGCGGAAATGCGGGGGCGAATGCATCCGCGGGGCAGGCGGGAAATAGCATGGGCCGCGGTGGCAAACCACAGCGGCCCATGTCGAATTCGCTCATGAGCGGGCTCCGATGCGCACCGGAGCCAAACGAACTATTACACCCTAGAAGTTACGAAGGTCGTCGGGGATCAACTGGCCGAGCCAGAAGCCGAAGAACTTCTCGAGGCTGAGGCCGATAACGACGACGATGTCCGTCCAGGACGAAATTTCAAAGATGTTTCGCGGCACCAAGTACGCGGGGGCCGGAAGCGCCTTTGAAACGCGACCGATATGCTTCATGATTCTAAAACCTCCTTGAATTGGTCAGAACCCTAACACAACGTGTACGAGTCGCCGTTCTCCCACCCCATGGGGAGACGGCGGCGTGAACGGCCCCGGCGTAACCGCAGGGCCGCGCGCGATTACACGTCCCGCGGATCCAAGGTACCTAACGTTGCGAACAGCGCATTCACATACGCCGCTTTTGCTCCGCTCGCCTTCAGTTCACCGAGGGAGGTGAACCAGCCGAACCACCAGGCGGACACTGGCGCGGCCTTTGAAATCTTACGAACGTGTTTCATTGTCAAATTGTCCTTTCGCGAAACTCTCCCATTGCACAGTGCGATGGGTTTCGGTTTTCCAACTGGTTGTGAACAGGAGTTAGTTACGCAGAAGGTTTGGAATGGATAGATACTGGAGCTATCCCCTCCTGGTCTCCTTCCGCTTTGCCAAAACTCGATTTAGTCGAACCGGCTACTAGCTCTGCAGCCAGTTGTCAAACAACGCGACAAGCCAAGTTGCCTGCTGCGGGCGCAACTTGAGCGGTCCAAAGATGTTCTTGAATTCCACCCATGCCACCTGCTCGGCTGCAACGGGCTTGTTGGTCGACAGCACCTTCACATGCTTCATATGGCGACTCACCTCCCTTCTCCTTCCGTCTTTTGTACGTTGTATCCCAGCGTTCACGATACACTGCCAGGTACACCCCGGCACCGTCTATTGTGAACGATTGGAGCGAATTATGCAACCCCTAGGGTTATGGGGTTGCGGCGGGGGCTGTCGCGGACGCGATTTCCGGATTCTCGAAGAGGAATATATCTCCCGATACCAGAACGATCCCTGACAGCAAGTTCCAGAATTCCGTGGTCATCGGTTTCAGGAACAATTCGTCCAATGCAGTCAAGAATTCGGCGAGTTCGATTACGTCGACCGTGAGTGCATTGGTTGCCTCGGTCACCGAGGCCACCCCATCCGCTGATTCAACTGTTGTGTAAAGCTGCCCCAACCCCTCGAGCGCGTGCCGCTGAATGTCCACTCCGGCCAACTGCTCTTGCGAAAGGTCAGCCCCCGCTTCGACCTGCCGTCCTAACTGCTCGACCCCGTTATAGATCGCTTCCGCAGTGGCGGTATCGTTAGCGGACAAAAATCCTTGGGCGTATTCTAGCAGATCGGCTGCCAATTGGCAAAGGAAATTGTTCTCATCCACGCCGGCGGTCAACGCCGCAACCATCCGCGCCACATCCGCTTCCATTCCGGAGGCTTCGAGCGCCTCGGCCTGGGCGAGCGCGGATTTCAGCGAATACGCACTCGCCTCGGAGAGTCCGGAGGCGGACTGAAGAGACAAAAGCGCCGCCTCGGTGTCGCCTTCGTCCAGTTGCACCTTGGCTTCAAAGTAGTACGGGAGGGCGTTCTCCGGGTCAATCGATTTGACGTCGGAGAGTTGTGTCAGCGCCTGCGCCTGGTGCTCCTCGGCTGTCCGCGGGTCGGCGGCGGGTTCGTCCACGTAAGCCCGCGCAAGCTGCATGCGGCTGTTCGGATCGTCTTCGAGCTTGCCGACGGCGGTCAACAGAACTCGGCGGCGCTCCTCGCCTGCGAGGCTTTCGGACGCCGCCACCAGGACATCGGGGTCGGCATCGGGGGCATCGACGAGTTTTCGCGCGAACTCGCGATCCAACCGCGCCCACTCGAGCAACTTGTCGACACTCGCGCCTTTGGTTGTCGCGTCTCGGCGCGCGGCAATGACTTCATCGACACCACCGGGAAGTTGGAGATTCGGTCCCTGCGTCAATACCAGAGGTTTCGCGATTTCATCGGCGTCGGGTCCCAACTCTTTTCGCTTTTTTTCCAGCGCGTCGCGGCTGTTCGCCAGCGACGTGGGAAGTTCGGGTACGTTCGATTTGGGCGGCGCGGCCAACTGCGGGCCTGTCGTGCCGTTGGTAGTTCCGTTGGTTGCCGGTGCGTCCGGCCCGGAGAAGACAAGATAGCCGATTGCAGCCATCACGGCCGCAGCGGCGGCCAGAGCAGGCCATAGCGCGCGCTTGGCGCTGCGCGCCTTCTCGAACGAAACGACTTCGACGGGTGCGGTCGCTTTCTTTACGGCGCACATAACACCGTCGACAATGTCGATGCTGCCGGCATGGATTCGGGCCTTGTGTTCAATTGCTTCGAGGTCCGCGTAGGCGGCCCGCAGCCACTCGAGTTCGGCGTGGACCTCGGGAGAATTCTCGATTTCGCGTTCGACACGGGAGCGCGCTTCGGGGGCGAGTTCGCCCTCGATGTACGCGATGAGCTCCTCACGGAGCTTGTCCATGTCCCCAGCGTTCACAGTTCGTCCTTCTCGGTCACGTAGAGTGACCGCATGGATTTCAGTATCCGGTGCAGCCGCGTGCGCACGGCACCTTCCGTGCTGCCGACGACTTCGGCGATGTCGCGCGCCTGCATGCGTTCGTAGAACCGCAGCGTGACAATCTCGCGCGACTCCGGGTCGAGCTTAGCAAGCGCATCCGCGACCATCTTGCGCCTTTCCGCGGCCATCATCATTTGGTCCGGGCCGTCTGCGGAGGACTGGAGCAGATAGCCCGATTCTTCTCGGGCCGTGCTCGCGTATTCCTCGAGCGACTCCATGGCCACCGCCTTCTTGCGCTTGATTTCGTTCAGGCACAAGTTTCGCGCGATGCACAGAAGCCACGGGCGAAACTTGCGGCTCGCATCAAACCGGGACCGCGCCACATACACCCGGATAAACGTCTCTTGGGACATTTCCTTGGCCCGTTCAACGTCCCGGACGTAGTGGAGACAGAATCTAAAAATGTCGTTCTGGTACCGGCGGACAAGTTCAGCGAGTGCGCCTTGGTCACCCCCGCTGAGAAGGGCCATCAACCCTTCGTCGGAATCGGGCTTGACGCTCACCGGTAACCCCAATTTGTAAAGGGGTTTACGGATTGTTCGCGCCCCGGATGCCTTGTCCGGCGTCCGCCAATACTACCGCGTAAAGCTACAAACATCACAACACGCGTCGCACTTTTCGCAGATATGCGGGACGCGATGCCCCCCGGCGTGCTGTGCTGCTGAAAACCTTGCGCCATTTCCCCGATCCACGTGCCTGTAAACAGTGTAAGGCAAGGTATGGGAAAACGCAAAGCGGTCCTTGCGTCTGCACTTCGACAACCCGTGGGTATCACGGCGCGTGACCTGTTGACTGGCAGTTGTGCTGCCGGTCTCGGGCCGGGCCGATACCGTTGGGCCGTCGACTATGTCTACTTATTTGCCCAACGCGTTGCACTCGGAGGAAGGAGTCAGGAGTCAGAAGTCAGGAGTCAGAAGTCAGGAGTCAGGAGTCAGGAGGAAGAAGGTCAGGGGGTGCGGTCAGGACGGCGCTTGGGCAACGCTGCGGATGGGCGTATTGGGAATGCACGGTAGAGCGGGAATCGGGTATCGGGAGTTGGCCGCGAATGGACGCAAAGAGCGCAAAAGGGATTACCGAAACCCGTTACGCGACAAAACCCGTTACGACGCTTTGAGTCGCGCGGGAATGTTGGTGTATGCTGGGTGGGTTTACCCGTGTATTGCTTTGGCGCTGATTTTGCCGGCGGTAGCACCCGGCAACGGACGGGCCGCCGCGATATTCGGGTATTTCGCGCCAATCCAGTAACCAGGAGGACACCGATGAGTAATGCGCTCGAACTGACGGCAGCCAATTTCGACACGACGGTGAACAACGGCGTGACGTTAGTGGATTTCTGGGCGGAGTGGTGCGGGCCGTGCCGGATGATTGCGCCGATGATTGATCAGTTGGCGGTCGAATACCAGGGCAAGGCGACGGTCGGCAAGGTGAATGTCGACAACGAGCAGGACCTTGCGATGCGCTTTGATATTTCGAGCATTCCGGCGTTGCTGGTGTTCAAGGACGGCAAGGTCGCGAACCGGTTCCTTGGATCGAACACGAAGAAGACAGAGTTGGCTGCGGCGTTGGATGGCGCGGCGGCGGGGTAGGGACTGCGGCTGGGGCAAGGACGCCAAAGCGGAGCTTTTCAAACGGCGTTCGAAGACGAGCCGCCGTTGGAACAAAGCAGAGCTTTTCAAGAGTGCGTTCCCAACTGGAAAGTTGGGAACGAGTTGATCGATTACGATTACGATTACGATTACGATTACGATTACGATTACGAGATAGTATGAGAAGGCCGATCTCCTTTGCGGGATGCTATAGAGTAGCTCCCAAATTTTAACGAGCTCGAGGC
>JABWCD010000041.1 GCA_013359265.1 Candidatus Hydrogenedentota bacterium | reverse complement strand
AACCTACAGTAGCACACGCACCAGGAATCGGCTAACATGCAATCAACCAACCCCGGTTCCCTAACATTTCACTTGGTCTACAAAACGGGGGCCGCCCAATCTCGTGCTCGTGCTCGTAATCGTAATCGTAATCGTAATCGATATTACTCGTTACGAAGTACCCGCCTCGTTCCCAACTTTCCAGTACTCGTTCTCAACTTTCCAGTTGGGAACGCACTCTTGAAAAGCTCCGCTTTGTCCCCTCAACCCCACTAACCTTCGCCCAATTCCTAAAATCCGTCATCCAAACACAGGTCGTTTCGCAGCACGTCCCGCGATGATTCTCCTTGATCTCCGTGTCTCCGCGGGAAAGTCGAAGCTCCTCCTCCGTAGCTCGGCGAAGACCGTGCGTGGGTCCCGCGATTCACTGAATAGCTGCGCCACACCAAACGTCCATTCCCCGCGCGAAAGGTTTCGCGGCGGTCGCGTGTTAGTGTATAGTACTTGCGCCGGCAAGGCGGGTGGACCGGATCGAGCATCTACACCAGAATCCCCGCCGGAAGTCTTAGAGGCTATCATATTATGTGGGAACGGTTTACCGAACGAGCCAAGCATGTTGTCAGCGCCGCGCGTGAGGAAGCGACCCGCTTAGGCAGTGAATACGTCCGCACCGAACACATCCTGCTCGGGTTGTGCCGCGAGCCGGACGGCATTGCGGCGCGCGCGCTCGAAAATCTCGGCGTCAACCTCGACGAATTATCGCTCGAAATCGAGCACCAGATTCAAAAGGGCAATGCCGTCGTCTCCAACGACGACATCGCCTTCACTCCCCGCGCCAAAAAGGTCCTGGAACTGGCCGTCGAAGAGGCGCGCCGGTTCAATCACAACTACATCGGCACCGAACACATCCTCCTCGGGCTGGTGAAAGAAGGCGAGGGCATCGCGGCCAAGGTCCTTCAGGACATGAAGATCGACCTCGAGAAGATTCAGGCCGAGGTCATTCGCCTGCTCGGCGATTCGAGCAAGCCCAGCGGCCAACAGGCCAGCACCAGCAAGAAAAGCCAGACTCCCGCACTCGATACGTTCGGCCGGGACCTCACCGCGCTTGCCCACGAGGACAAGCTCGATCCCGTCATCGGACGCGAAGCCGAAATCGAGCGCGTTATCCAGATTCTCAGCCGCCGCACAAAGAACAATCCCGTGCTGATCGGCGAAGCCGGTGTCGGCAAGACGGCGATCGTGGAAGGCCTGGCGCAGGCAATCGTAAACGGCGACGTGCCCGATCTGCTGCGCAACCGACGCGTGCTCACGCTCGATCTCGCGGGCGTCGTCGCCGGAACAAAATACCGCGGCCAGTTCGAAGAACGCCTCAAATCCGTCATGAAAGAAATCCGCCGCGCGGACAACATCATTCTGTTTATCGACGAGTTGCACACGATCGTCGGCGCCGGCGCGGCCGAAGGCGCCGTGGACGCGGCAAACATGCTGAAACCCTCCTTGGCGCGCGGCGAATTGCAGTGCATCGGCGCGACAACCATGGACGAATACCGCAAGCACATCGAAAAGGACGCGGCGCTTGCGCGGCGTTTCCAGACAATTATCGTCGATGCGCCGTCGGTGGACCAGACCATCGAAATCATCAAGGGCCTGCGCGACAAGTACGAAGCGCACCATCGGGTGAAGTTCTCGGACGATGCCATCGTCGCTGCGGCGAAAATGTCGAACCAGTACATCACCGATCGCTTCCTGCCGGATAAGGCGGTGGACGTGATCGACGAAGCCGGCAGCCGCGCGCGCCTGCAAATCACCACGCGGCCGAACTCGATCAAGGAACTCGAGGCCGAGATCGAGAAGATTACACACGAAAAGGAAGCGGCCATCCGCCGGCAGGAGTACGAACGCGCCGCCAGTCTGCGCGACAAAGAGCGCAACCTCATCAGCGAGCGCGAAGAAAAACTGCGCGACTGGGAGAAGAAGCGCGACTCCGCCGAGATGGTCGTCACCGAAGACGACATCGCATATGTCGTGTCGAAGTGGACCGGTATCCCGCTCACAAAACTCGAAGAAACCGAATCGCACAGGCTCCTCCGCATGCGCGACGAACTGCACAAGGCCGTTGTCGGCCAGGAAAGCGCGGTTGACGCCGTCACGCGCGCGATTCAGCGTTCCCGCGCCGGCCTGCGCAATACCCGCCGCCCCGTCGGTTCGTTCCTGTTCCTCGGGCCGACCGGCGTCGGAAAGACCTTGCTCGCCAAGTCCCTCGCCTCGTTCCTCTTCGGGAGCGAAGACGCCCTCATCACGATCGACATGAGCGAGTACATGGAAAAGTTCGCGGTCTCGCGCCTGGCGGGCGCCCCCCCGGGATACGTCGGCTACAACGAAGGCGGCCAACTGACCGAACAGGTCCGTCGCCGCCCCTATTCGGTCGTCCTATTCGACGAAATCGAAAAGGCCCACCCGGACGTGTTTAACATCCTCTTGCAGGTGCTCGAAGACGGCCACATGACCGACTCGACCGGCCGTAAAGTGGACTTCCGCAACACCGTCATCGTCATGACCAGCAACGTCGGCGCGCGGCGCATCGGCCGCAGCACCCAGATGGGCTTCACCCGCGGCAACAAGGAAGACGAATACAAGGAAATGCAGTCCCGGGTGATGGAAGAGGTCAAGAAGATATTCAACCCCGAGTTCCTGAACAGGGTGGACGAACTGGTCGTATTCCACCGTCTGACGCACGACGAATTGGTGAGGATTGTTGACATACACGTGGCAGAAGTGATAGAACGTGTCGGGGAGAAGGGTTACGAGCTATCGCTCAGCGACGAGGCCAAGGAATTCGTCGTGCGGGTAGGTAGCGATGAGCAGTACGGCGCACGTCCGTTGCGGCGCGCCGTACAGCAATACGTTGAAGACCCGCTCTCTGAAGCGCTATTGAAGGGGGCTTTCGCCCCGGGAATGCGCATTGACGTGCGCCCCTCGGAGCAGGAAGACAAACTGGTATTCGAACCGGTTGTGCCCATAGCGGAAGGTATCGTTAATTGACAAAAGCCAGCCGCTTCCGTAGGAACCGGCCCTCAGCCTTTACGTTCGTGGGGTGGGGGGCATTCCTCGTTTTGCCGTTCGTAGTGGGATCCACGCCCGCGTTCGCGCAGGATTACGAAGGCAAGGTCATATCCGAAGTCCGAATCAACGGCCTCGAACGCGTCAGCGAACAACTCGTCCGCAGCCAGCTCGAAGTGCAGGCGGGGCAGTCTTACAGCCAACTCGCCATCTCGCGCGACATCCGCCGCCTTTATGACACAACCTTCTTCAATTCCATCAAGGGCGACGTGACCGCGTCGGGCGATGGCGTCATTGTGACGTACATCGTCGACGAAAAGCGGGTTATCTCCGAAATTAAAATCATCGGCAACGACAAGATTAAGTCGCGTACGATTCGCGCCGCCACGACGTGGAAAGAGGGCGACACCTTTGTCGAGGAAGGCTACGAGGAAGAGCGCGACGCCGTGCTCAAGTTGTACCAGTCGAAAGGCATGCCCAACGCCGCCGTCGACATCGTCGTCGAAGAAGTCGGACCGTCGCGCGTCCGCATCACCTACATGATCACCGAAGGCAAGAAGGCGAAAATCAGTTCGCTCAGCTTCGAGGGCAACGAACGTCTCAGCGACCGGAAATTGAAAAAAGGCATGGAGACGAAGCGCCGGTGGTGGTTCCTCGGCGGAAAGTATGACGAGTCGAAATTCGAGTCCGACCTCTCGAAAGTCATCGACAAGTACGGCGACGTCGGCCGCATGGAAGCCGAAATCACCGGCACGGAGATGACCTATTCGGAGAACGGCAAATCCGTCGACATTTCGGTGAGCGTCGTCGAAGGGCCCGAATACACCGTTGCGACCGTCGAACCCGGCAGCAACGAAGTGTACGACGATGACGAAATCATGGACATCACCAAGACCAAGCCGGGCGAGGTCCACAACAAGAGCCAGGTGACCGCCGACGCCGAGATCATCGAGAAGGGCTACACGTCGAGCGGCTACATCAACGCGACCGTCGAACCGCAGGTTACCCTCGATAAAGAGAACAAAACGACGCACGTCGTACAGCAAATCAGCGAAGGCGACCTCAAATACGTCAAGGAAATCACCGTCACCGGAAACGAAACGACGCGGGACGACGTCGTGCGCCGCGAAATCTTCCTGAACCCGGGCGAGCGGTTCGATGGCAGCCTGCTCGAAGCCAGCCACCGCCGGCTCGAATCCACCGAGTACTACGACGCCATCCGGTTCTCGACGCAGGACATCCCCGAGGACCCGCGCCACTCCAACCTGCTTGTCGATGTCGAAGAAGGCAAGACCAGCTACTTCAACTTCGGCGCAGGGTACAACACGGAAGAAGGCGTCGGCGGGTACACCGAACTGCGCTTCAACAACTTCGACATCGCGAATTGGCCCTCCTTCCAGGGCGGCGGCCAACAGTTACGCCTGCGCGTCGCGCTCGGACAGCGCCGTGACGAATACAGCCTCAGTTTCTCCGATCCGGAAATCTTCGGGTACCCCCTGTTGTTCGGGTTCGACATCTTCGACGAATCCTATGACTACGACAACGGCGGCACCGACTACTCCCAGGAAACGCAAGGCGCGCGCATTCGGTTCGGCAAGGTCCTCTCGCCATACAACACCGCGCGCGCGTCCTTGGGCTACGCCAACGTAAACTACAGCGACCTGCGGTACGGCCGGTTCAGTCCCTACTACGAGTACATCGGCGGCGACTCGACCATCAGCACCGTCTGGGGTTTCAATCGCACGACCGTCGACTCGAACCGCGATCCCTCCACCGGCGCGCGGCACGACTTCCAAATCGAGTGGGCATTCGGCGGCGACAACGAGTTCTGGAAATTCGATCACGATTCGACGTGGTTCTTTAGCTTCGACGAGGAAAAGAAATGGGTGTTCTCGGTTCGCTCGCGCCAGGGCATCGGCGGCGCAATGGGCGGTAGCGAACACATCCCGCTGGCGTCGCGCTACTTCGCGGGCGGCTCGACCACAATTCGCGGCTACGACGCGCGCGACGTCGGTCCGAAAGAACCCGAAATCCTTGGCCTGTTCGGCGACGACGTTTCCGTCGGCGGAGAGTTGCGCCTGCTAAACTCGCTCGAACTGAAGTACAAAGCAAGCAAATTCTTCCGCACCTATCTGTTCATGGATTCCGGTGGCGTGTGGCTCGAACCGGGAGATTTCGATCCCGGCGATATGAAATACAGTATCGGTGTAGGTCTCGGGTTCGACATCCCGATGATGGGCCCAATCCGGCTGGACTACGGCTTCCCGCTGAACCCCGACGACGATCAGGGTTCTGGAAAGCTCCACCTGCAGGGCGGGTTCCGGTTCTAAACTCATCCCGCCGCGCCCGGTGTTGCGGCGAAAAAGCGTACATGGGTATACTCTGCGTTTATTCCACGGGCAGCTTCTGCGCGCAAACCACGGTGGGTTATCGCGCGCCGGGCGCCAGGCACGGAAAGAAGGAACTCCTCTCGTGAAACGGCGGATTGCAGTTGCGCTCGGTGCGGCAGTCGTGTGCGTCGGCCTCGCGGCCGCAGTGTCCGTCCCGCGCGTTTCTGCCCAGGACGAAGCCGCCGGCAAAAGCGCCGCGAAGATCGCAGTGATCAACAAAAAGACCGTATTCGACAACTACGGGCAGCGCGAGGCCGAGTGGAAGGCCCTCGAAACCGACAAGGAAAACTTGCAGGCGGAAATCGATAAACTGCGCGAACAAGTCAACGAGGGCCGCAAAAGACTCCGCGAGGACAAAACGCTCACCGAACAGCAACGCCAGGAGCTGACCGACAAGGTCGCCGCGGAGAACCGCGACTACGAGGACCGGTGGCGCCGTGCACAGGGCGAAATCGACGATAAGTCCAACAAGTTTTTCGACAAGATTCTTGGCCAAATTGACGCGGGCGTCCGCGAAGTCGGCAATGCCGAAGGTTACAAGATCATTATCGATTCCGATCCGAAGGCAGGCACGCCCGTGCTGTACTTCGATCCGTCTCTCGATATCACGAAAAAAGTTACGGACCATCTGAATAGTAAGTAACGCAGCGCGCGGCGCGCTCGAAACCCCAGGAAAACGAACACAATGAAGACAGTGCTCAAGTTGGCCGCGGGATCAACCGTTATCGCGATCGTGGCCCTTTGGTCCGGCAGTTCGGCAACCTCCGTGTCGGCGGCGCAAGGCGCGCCGGCGGCCGTAGCGCCGTCCGCGTCGGAATACAAGATTGGTGTTGTGGATATCGACGACGTGTTCCGGCAGTACAAAAAACTCAAGACCGAGCTCGACACGCTGAAAAACAAGCGGGACCAAATCGAGAAGGACCTGAATGCCCGGTACGAAGCGCTCCAAAAGGAAGACGAGGCCCTCAAGACGGCCCCCGAGTCCGACCGGGAAGCGCGCGTCGACGCCATCCAAAAGAAGAAGCGCGATTACCTCGCGGACGTCCAGCGTATGAAAGGCGAGCTTGACGACGAAGGCATGAAGTTGTCGTCGCGCGCCCGTCAAGACGTGGTCCAGACGATTCAGCAGATCGGCTTGGACGACGGATACCACCTGATCCTGCAAAGCGGATCGACGGTCATCTATTTTGCAACGCCGATCAACATTACGTCGAAGGTCGTTGACAGGCTCAACGGCGCGCCGGCCGCCACTGCGGCAGCAACGCCCAAGAAATCGAACTGACTCGCGCCAACCCCGGACCCATTGCGCCAACGCGAGAGGAACCAACCGGGATGGACATGACTGTCGGAGACATCGCCGCGCTTGTGAGCGGCGTCGTCCGAGGCGACGCGGCGGCCCGTGTAACCGGGATTAGCGGCATTCGCGAAGCCGGCACAACCGACCTGACTTTCTTCTCCGACCCCAAGTATGCCCGGCATCTGGCCACGACAAACGCCGCCGCCGTCATCGTGCCCCTGGGCACGGACTTCAACGGCAAGACCCTCATCGAAGTTCCCGATCCCCGCGCAGCGATGTTCGCCCTGCTCCAGCGGCTCGAAGCCGAGCAGGCGTGGCGGCCCGACGGCATCCACCCCACGGCGGCCATAGCCCCGAGCGCATCGCTGGCTGAGGGCGTTTGCATCGGCCCCGGCGCTAGCATTGGCGACAGGACCGTAATCGATGCGAACGCTACCGTCCACGCGGGCGCTCGTATTGGGCGCGACTGCCGCATTGGCACGCAAACCGTTATATATCAGAATGTTACGATTGGCGACCGCGTCGTCTTCGGCGAGGGTTGCATCATCCAGCCCGGTGCCGTCATAGGCGCCGACGGCTTCGGCTATACCGAGCAAGACGGCCTCCTGATTCGAATCCCGCAGGTGGGGACCGTTGTGCTGGGCGACCATGTCGAGGTCGGGGCCAATACATGTATAGACCGTGCAACTTTCGGGGCGACCCTCATCGGTTCAGGTTCAAAGATTGACAACCTAGTCCAGATAGGTCACAATGTTCAGCTAGGCAGGAACTGTATTGTCTGCGGAAAAGCGGGCATTGCAGGCAGCACTGTGCTGGGAGACAACGTCACCATAGGAGCCGCGGCCGGCATCAATGGCCACATCGAGATTGGCGAAGGAGCCAAAGTGGCCGCGTTTGCGGGGGTTACAAAGTCGGTGAAACCCGGGGCCATTGTGTCCGGGTTCCCGGCGGTCGAGGTTGAGAGGCACCGGCGGAAAGAGGCCTCGCTCCGGCAACTCCCCGATGCGTTGCAGCGATTGAAGTCGCTCGAACAACGCCTGGCCCAACTAGAAGGTACCCTGAATGGAACGCCAAAAGACGATCGCTAGGGAAGCATCCTTTTCCGGCATCGGCTTGCATACGGGCAATCTGACGACCATCACGTTCAAGCCCGCGCCGCCCAACAGCGGCATCACATTTGTCCGCACCGACCTGCCCGACAGACCGGGCATCAAGGCCGACGTCGACAACGTCGTGGACGTCTCCTACGGCACGACGATCGGGATCAACGGCGTGAAGGTGCACACGGTCGAACACGTTCTCGCGGCGATCGCCGGCCTCGGAATCGATAACCTCGAGATCGACGTCGACGCCAGCGAGACGCCCGTCGGCGACGGCAGCAGCGTCCCGTTCATGACTACGCTCGAAAAGGCGGGGCTCGTCGAGCAGGACGCCGAGCGAAAGTACATCACCATAAAGCATCCGGTCTATTACCGAAACGACGACGTTGCGTTGAGCGTGTTGCCCTCCGACGAGTTGCGCGTCACGATGACGATCGCGTTCGACCACGTCGCCATCGGCACGCAATACGCCTCGTACATCATCACGCCCGAAACCTTCGCGAAAGAGATCGCCCCCGCGCGCACATTCGGGTTCCTGCGCGACGCGAAAATGCTGCAGGAGCAGGGCCTCATCCGGGGCGTCAGCCTGGAAAACGCCGTTGCGATCGGCGACGAATCGATCCTGAACGAGGAACTGCGCTTCCCCGACGAGTTTGTCCGCCACAAGATTCTCGATCTCCTCGGCGATATGTATCTGCTCGGCCGGCCCGTGCGCGGTCACGTCATCGGCGTGAAGTCCGGCCACGCATCGCACGTGAAGTTCTCGCAGGAAGTAAAGAAAAGCCTGCTGAACGGTCACTCCAAGCCCAGCGCCAAAGTGCCCTTGAGCAAAATGCCCACCGTACTCGACGTCAACATGATCATGAAAGTGTTGCCGCACCGGTTCCCGTTCCTGCTCGTTGACCGCATCCTCTCGTTCGTGCCTTTCGAGCGCGTCGTCGGCATTAAGAATGTCACCGTCAACGAGCCGTTCTTCCAGGGCCACTGGCCTACCATGCCCGTCATGCCCGGTGTGTTGATCATCGAGAGCATGGCGCAGGTCAGTTCGGTCCTGATCTTTCACGAAAGCGGCGTCGATCCCGGCAAGGTCGCCATCTTCCTCGGTATCGATCGCGCGAAGTTCCGCCGCACGGTTGTCCCCGGAGATCAACTCGTCCTCGAAGCAGAGATGCTGCAAATCCGCCGGAACGCCTGCCGCGTGCGCGCCGTCGCCAAGTGCGACGACCATATCGTCGCCGAAGCGGAGATGATGTTCGGCCTCATGGACGCGCCCAAGACTGAGACCCCGGCCGTGTCCGCGGCGACCCCAGAAGCGAACTTCTAGCCCCCGATCCAATTCCGATTCCCGCGGCCCATTTGGGTTATCCTCTTTGCAGCCATTCCAATCCCACCGGAGGACTGCATCGTGAAAGACCGTCTACTCACCATCGCGATTTCCATAGCCGCCACACTCGGCATCGTCGAAATCGCGCCGCAACCGCAGAACGAGCTCACCGTCGAGCGCCTGATCGTGACGAAGGAACTCATCGTCTCTGACACGGGCGAGCCGTGGGAGAAAGGTTTCGAGGCGCAGGGAATTCCGCGCGGCATATACGCGCGCGCGCTGCACGACGGACCGGGCGGCCTGTGGGTGCGGAGCCGATTGATCAAAGGTGAGATCGACGATCCGTTTGACGATCGGTTTCACGCGCTCGAGCGCGACGGCACTCTCCGCACCGCGCCGGGGCATATCTCGTGGAACGTGTGGCTCGACGACAATTGGCGGCAGATGGCGATCATCCAGGGCGAGGGTCTCGAGTTCTCCGACGTGCCCCGCGAGGAATGGAACGGCGGCACGCATCCCGGCCGCATTCGGTTTCAGACGTTTCGTCCCAACCATGGCGAGCCGCTCACCGACGCGTTGATTGGGCAGGGGAAGATGTCACTCGGTGGCGGTGGATACGGCGGTGGCGGTTTGCCTTCGCCGCGGGATGTATTGCATCTGTGGGGCGGCGACATGCTGCACGAGCCGATTGCAGCGCCCGAAGCGCCGAAAATCGTGAGTGATGACGGTTCCCGCGAACACCGCTATGCGATTGTTGCCGTTGGCGCGCAAGGGAACCGCACGGCGCCATCTTCGGAAACGACGGCGCGCGGGATTGCGAAGCTGCAATGGGACAGCGTGGCCGGCGCGGACGCGTACATAGTACTGCGCGATGGCAAGGAAATCGCCGGTCCGCTACGAATCGAAGGGTCTCAGAAACTCTGGAGCGACGCACTAGAGAATTAGCGAGGCGCTACCGGGTCAATTCCTGAATCAGAAACTCGACGGTTCCCGTCTTGCCCTGCCGGTTTACCGTGAGTGCGCAGTGGTCCCCCACGAACAAGTCCCAAATCACGAAGTCGATATCTGTGGCATTTTCGACGCGGTTGTTGTTGATTCCCACGATGACGTCACCCGGCTGCAAGCCGGCCTGGTGCGCGGGCACCCCCTTGACGATGTTGCGCACGATGCAGCCGTAATCGACTTGGACCCCGAGTTCGGCGAGGATTTGCGGTGGCAGGGACTGCACGTCCTCGACCTTGAATCCAGCCCACGGATCGCGGCGGCGCCCGTATTGAATGATCTCTTCCGCGACGCGGCGTGCGCGGTTAATTGGAAGTGCGAACCCCAGCCCGACGCTGCCGCCGCTCTGCGAGAAGATCATCGTGTTCACGCCAACAACCCGTCCCTGCGCATTTACCAGCGGCCCGCCGCTATTGCCGGGATTGATTGCCGCGTCTGTTTGAATCATGCCCTGATACAAGCGTTCGCCGTCACCGATCTGCGAACTCACGCGGCGATGGTTGGCGGACACGACGCCCACGCTGACCGTCGGCTGCGGGTCTTTCATCAGCGTCCCGAACGGATTGCCAATCGCGATGACCCACTCGCCTGTCAGCAGGTCGTCCGAATCCCCCAGGCCGACACTCGGCAGGTTCGCCGCATCGCGCACGCGCAGCACCGCCACGTCCGTGCGCTCGTCCGCGCCGGCTAGCTCGACCGGCAGCTCCCGGCCATCGGGCAGCGTCACCGAAATCGCGTCGTTCGGACCCGTCGCACCTTCGACCACGTGCCAGTTCGTGATGATGTACCCGCGCGCATCGAAAATGAACCCGCTGCCCACGGAGTTCATCCGCCGCTTTCGCACCTGATTCATTGGACGCGGTATGTCGAATAGACCCCAATACTCGTCAAACAACATCGGAATGCGGCGTTGCGTGACCATTGAAAGGTTTACGGATACTACGGCTGGTGCAGCGCGCTCGATTGAAGTGACAATGGCATTTCGGCGCGAATCGCCGATGTCGTCGGCAAACAGAGGACACGCGAGAACAATTGCCACGGCGAGAAAACCGAAACGCGTCATCCTTTGATACCCTTCTTTTGCGCGAAATGAATATTTGGCGGAGATGAACGGCATTGTGTCGCCAACCTCTGGTCTGCTAGGACGGAAAAGCGGTTTGTTTACTTACCTACACTCACGAGAAACCACCGCCACTCCGGCGGATTGCCGTTGGCTCAGACCGTTGCGGCCCGGCGCCGCCCACGTAGTGCGGATCATACACGATCCGATGCAGCCGCCGCCCCAAGGAGGGCCATCACCTTCCGCGCTGGGCCATTTGAAAAGAGGGATTAACATTATTTCGAAGGAAGGTAGTAAGATATGAAACGGGGAGACGCATATCGCATCGTGATGACCTTCGGCGGATGTGCGGACCTGGATGCCGGAATTTCGCGCTACGCGATGCTGAAAAACGCCCCTGTGGCGTCGTTCGGCAATGAGCACGGCAAAGCTAATGGGGGAACGAATCGGGGGGAGGGGGATGTCCGATACTCTATTTCAAAACGACAGGCTGTTTCGTACGCTCCTCGATAATCTCGGCGAGGGGGTTTATTTCACCGACACGCGGCGCAGAATTCAATATTGGAATAAGGCCGCCGAGCGAATAACGGGATATCTGTCGGACGAAGTGCTGGGAAGGTGCTGCGCCGACAATATCCTGATGCACACCGATTTCGACGGAAACCCGCTGTGTCAGTCGCACTGCCCTCTGGCCGCGACCATGCACGACCTCACGAACCGGACCGGCAAGCTTTTTCTCCACCACAAGGCCGGACACCGCGTGCCGGTATTCGTCACGACGGCCCCCATTCACGACGAAAACGGAACGGTAATCGGCGGGCTGGAAACGTTTCACGACGCCACGACGGAGATGAGCGCCATTTCCCAGGTCGACGAACTCAAGGCACAGTCGCTGCTGTGCGCCGTGACGGGGGTCGGCAACCGCAGATATGCCGAGCAGATGCTCAGCACGAAGTTCTCGGAGATGAAACAAACCGATTCGTGCCTGGGGTTGGTCTTTATGGACATCGATCGGTTTAAGGCCCTCAACGACCAATACGGCCACCGAATCGGCGACATTGCCCTCAAAATGGTCGCCCGAACCTTGGCCAACGCCATGCGTTCGAGCGATTTCCTCGGACGTTGGGGTGGCGAGGAATTCATCGCAATACTGCCAAATCTCCACAAGCCGCAGTTACAAACGTTCGCCGAGCGCCTGCGCGCCCTCGTCGAGCGGTCCAGCGCGAACATAAGCAACGGAACCTTGGTCGTCACAATTTCGGTCGGCGCGGTCGTCGCGGGCCCGGACGACGAAATCGACTCGATTGTCCAACGGGCGGACGCCCTCATGTACAAGAGCAAGTCGCAAGGAAGAAACCGGGTCACTGTCGAATAGCCGTTTCGGTGGCGGACGGTTTCGTCCGCCAGGCTGAGCTGAAGGAAGTACACCCGCAACCCCAAACAGCAAAGTTCGCGTCAACCGCATAACGCCCGACAACCTCCCAGAATCTTCAACACTCGACGAGCCGGTCAATACAGGCATTTGCGCCGGGGTGGCCGGGGGCTTTTCTATTGTCTTTGCGTGCCTTTCCATATATAGTAGATATGATATGATTGGCTACTATATATTGAATTCAAATGTTATTAATCCGCATATTCCGCACATGACAATCCCATTCTCGACAAATTACTGACATTAAATGATTTACAACTTGTTGTTTGTTGACCTACACCGTTCAAAATGGTACAATTCCCCTGCGGCAGGCACCAGTCCAACCGATTGAGCGATTCGTCGGGACCCGAGGGCACGTATGTTAAGTTGGCGGCGAGACAAGAAGGATGACACACCGGCAAAGCCGGTGGTCTCTTCTGGCGCCTCTCAACGCATCCCGGACGCGCCCGAAGTCGCCGCCCCAACCGGCGGCTCGGCACGGGTGCCCGGACGCACCCGGCTCGGCGAACTGCTGGTTCACGAGGGGGTCATCACCCAACTGCAACTGAACGAGGCACTGCAAAAGCAGCAGACGACCGGCGCGTTCATTGGGCAGACGCTCGTCGAACTCGGCTATCTCAATCAATCAACGCTCGTTTTGTTCCTGGTGAAGCAGTGCAAGATTCCGCATATCAGCCTGCTCGACTACAACGTCGGCGAAGACTTGTTCAAGCTCGTACCGAAAGACATGTGCCAGCAGCACCGGTTGCTGCCGATCGACAAGCTCGGGAAAATCCTCACGCTGGCAATGGTGGACCCGCTGGATGCGGACGCATTGGAAAAGGTCCGTGAGTTATGCCCGGACCTGAAGATCAAGCCGATTCTCTGCACCTGGAACCATTTCGAGCAGGTAGCGCGAAAGCTCTTCGCCGAGACCGCGCAGCAGCCCGCCGAGCTGTCGATGGGGTCGTTTGGTTTGGCGTCGAAAAAATCCGTCGCGCCGAAGGGCGATACGGGCCCCGACGAAAAGTCGGAAGCCAACAAAGCGGTCGCAGAACTGGTCAAGGAAGTCGCGCCGGTAAAGACAACCGCAGCCGCGCCGAAGCCCGCGCCGGCCGCGGCGCCGAAAGCCGCCGAACCCGCGGCGCCCGCGCGCGTGCCAATTCCCGAAGCGCTTTTCGATCGCATGGGCGACCATGTCCGCGTGGCGCTGACGGAATCGCTTACACCGCTTATTGCCGAACAACAGAAATTGATTGCTTTGCAGCTCGAATCCGCGAAGGGAAAGCCGGCGGAGTTGGCGCGCGAGATTACGTCGAGCATGCGCGCGTCGCTGCTCGAAGGCCTTGCCCCGCTGCTCGAAGCCCAGGGGAAATACTTCGCGCAGGCGTCGCACGCGCCCATCGATACGAGCGCGCTTGCGCGGGAACTCGGCGAAAGTATACGCGCGTCGCTGCAAAACGCGATGGCGCCGCTGCTCGAGGCGCAGCGCAGGCAACCCGCGCCAGCCGCACAGCCACAGTTCGATCCCGCCGCGCTCGCGAAGGAACTCGGCGACGGCGTCCGCGCGGCCATGCTGGATTCCGTGTTGCCCGTGCTTCAAATGGGCGAACCTTCGAGCAAGGGCGGCAAGGCCGCGGCCGCGCCTGCATTCGATCCCAAAATCATGGCCGACCACTTCGCGCAGTACATGGACAGAAGTATGGCCTCGTTTGCGAAGGAAATGCGCGAGGCGATAGCCGCCAACTCGCCACAAAAACACATCGAGGACATTGCGGGCCGGTTCACGCACGCGCTGCAGGCGTCGAATGCCGCGCAGAACGAACGCATTGCCGATCTGACCGACACCACGAAGCAGGCGCTGCTTGCGCTGCGCGAAGCGCTCGATACGATGCGCGCCCCCGCGAAAGCGCCGGAAGACGAACACGCGCCAAACGTGTCCCCGTTTCCGGGGTTGCGCGCGACGGACGTGGGTCAGGGCAATGCCGCGCTTCAGCACTTCGATCCGATGGAAGAAATCGGCCTGGGGATCGAGGCGGACGACCGCGTGCGCGAGGCCCTGCTTTCCGGCCGGTTGCAGCGCGCGTTCACGTTCGAGGCGTTCCTGTCCGGCGCGGCAAACACATTCACCTTGTCTGTCGCGCGCGCGGTCACGGAGAAATTCTCGCGGGAATTCACGCCGTTTTACATCTACGGCGACGTTGGCGTCGGCAAGACGCACCTGGTTCAGGCGATCGGCAACACGATTACCGCGCGCGACCCCGACCTGCGCGTGGCGTACATGACGGGCCTTCGGTTCGTCAGCGCGTGCGAACGCGCCGCGCGCGATCAGGACCTCGAGAAATTTCGCGAATCGTTCGCGCATTGGGACGTGCTCCTGTTCGACGACGCACAGAGCGTGGCCGCGCACAAGCAGGCGCAGGACGAACTGCGCGCGTTGCTCGGCGTGTTGACGAACGAAGGACGGCTCGTTGTCGTAAGCGCGGACCGCGCGCCGGACCAATTGCCCGAGACATCGCACCAGCTCGTGTCGCGCCTTGCGGCGGGCATCGTGTCGCGCCTGCACGCGCCCGATATGCCGACGCGCGTCGCGATTCTGCAACGGCACGCGCGCGTCTTGAGGGCGAAAGTTGCCGACGACATCCTGTCGCTGATCGCGTCGCGCGTTCCGGTGGACGTGCGCAAAATGACCGGCGCGTTGCGCAAGGCGTTGGCGTATGCCCAAGTGTCCGGTACGGAAGTGACGCACGAACTGACCGAGGAAATCCTGAGCCATTTGACCGCGATCGAAGCGGCGTAATTCTGGGGAGCACGCAGTGGCACCGAAGACGGCGAAGCGGCGCTTGGGCGATGTCTTGCTCGAGCAAGAGTTGGTGACGACCGAGCAGTTGCAGGAATGCATTCAACTGCAGCGCAACACGGGGCAGAGCCTCGCGTCAATACTCGTATCCAAAAAGTATTTGAGCGAAGAAGACCTCGTCATCACATTGAGCGAACAGCTCGGCATTCCGCACATCCGCGTGATGAACTACAACATCCCGCAGGAAGTCTTGAACGAAGTGCCGGAATCGCTCGCGCGGCAGTACCAGATGCTGCCGGTATCGGTGACGGGCGATGTATTGACGCTGGCGATGGCCGACCCGCTCAACATCATGGCGCTCGACGATCTGCGAATGCTGACGAGCTACGAGATCGAGCCGGTGGTCGCCGTGCAGTCCGAACTGATGGACGCGATCAACCGTCACTACGGCGGTAAGCACAGCGACAAGCTATACGACGAGCTGCTCACCGCGGACGCCGCGAAGCAGGACGGTGTGCAGGTTGTCGAACAGAAGGACGAGATCGAGGATATCGCCCACGCACAGGCGGAGGCGCAGGACGCTCCGGTCATCCGGCTTGTAAACCTGATCTTGGTCGCCGCGTTGGAAAACCGCGCGAGCGATATTCACGTCGAACCCTACGAGAAGAACCTGCGCGTCCGCTATCGCGTTGACGGTATGCTTGAAGAACAAAAGAACCCGCCGAAGAGCGTACAGTCCGCGCTCATCTCGCGTCTCAAGATCATGTCGGGCCTCGACATCGCCGAGCACCGGCTCCCGCAGGATGGCCGTTTCCGCATCAAATTCCGCGGTCACGAAGTCGATTTTCGCGTGTCGATTCTCCCGTGCTACCACGGAGAGAAAGTCGTGATGCGCGTGCTCGACAAGAGTTCGCTGTCCCTCGATCTCGATACGCTGGGGTTCGCCGAGCAGCCGATGGAGGCGTTTCGCGAGGCGCTGGCGTTGCCGTTCGGTATGATCCTCCTGACCGGACCGACGGGCAGCGGTAAGACGACCACGCTGTACAGCGCGCTGCACAAACTAAACGGCCCCGATACAAACATCATCACGGTCGAGGACCCGGTCGAATACGAACTCTTCGGCGTAAACCAGGTACAGGTACGATCGGAAATCGGGCTGACCTTCGCCGCGGGCCTGCGCAGCATTCTGCGCCAGGACCCGGACGTGATTATGGTCGGTGAAATCCGAGATGAAGAAACGGCGGACATCGCCATCAAGGCTGCGCTGACCGGCCACCTCGTGCTCAGCACGCTGCATACGAACGACGCCGCCAGCGTGTTCACCCGCCTCGTCGATATGGGTATGGAGCCGTTCCTGGTGCAGTCGTCCGTCGGTCTCGCGGCGGCGCAACGCCTGTTGCGCCGCGTGTGCCCCGACTGCAAGGAGCCCATCCGCGTTCCCGAGGAAGTGCTCGAACGCATTCAATTCAAGCATTCGCCTGGCGCTCCGCCTCCGTCGTTTGTGCGCGGCCGCGGCTGCACGAAGTGCAAGGACACCGGGTACCGCGGCCGACTCGCGGTAATCGAGGCGATGCCGAACTATCCCGATTTGCAGGACCTCATCATGACGCGGGCGCCCGCCGCGGAGATCAAGCGCGCCGCAATCCAATGCGGCATGGCGACGCTGCGGCAGAACGCGCTAAAGAAAGCCGCGGAAGGCATTACAACCATCGAGGAAGTATTGCGCGTATCGGCAGCGGACTGATTGCACACAACGTCCGGCGCGCCCTAACGGCCGGAGCAACGAAACGAACGGAACAAGCGGAACGAGTATTCGCGCTGGGGAGAGCGAAATGGCCGACATCAGCATCCGAGAATTACTTCAGAAAATGACCGAGCAGGGTGCAAGCGATCTGCACATTGCCGTCGGCACGCCGCCGATTCTGCGCATCCACGGATTGCTCGAACCGCTGCACGAATATCCCAAGCTCGCGCCGGAAGATACGCAGGAACTCATCTACAGCGTCATGAGCGAAGAACAGATCGCGTCATTCGAAACGGACCGCGAACTCGATATGTCGTTCGGGATCGAAGGACTCAGCCGGTACCGCCTGAACGTGTACCGCGATCGCGGTTCCGTCGTTGCGGCCTTTCGCTCGATTCCTTTCGACATCCGGTCGTGCGACGAGCTTGGTCTGCCGCGAATCGTGGCGGAGTTCGCGTATAAGCCGCAGGGTCTCGTACTAATCTGCGGTCCAACCGGTAGCGGCAAATCGACGACACTTGCCGCGGTCCTTGACAAGATCAACCGCGAACGTCCCGTGCACATCATCACAATCGAAGACCCAATTGAATACCTGCACCAACACAACATGGCAACCATCAACCAGCGCGAGGTGAACGCGGACACAAAGTCGTTTGCCGCGGCGCTCAAGCGCGTGCTGCGCCAGGACCCGGACGTGATACTCATCGGCGAAATGCGCGACCAGGAAACCATCGCCGCGGCAATCACCGTCGCGGAAACGGGCCACCTGGCGTTTGCGACGCTGCACACCAACGACGCCCTCCAGACGATCAACCGCATTGTGGACGTGTTCCCCGCGAGCCAGCAGGACCAGGTCCGCACACAGCTTTCGTTCGTGCTTGAAGGCATCTGCGTGCAACAGCTCATTCCGCGCGCCGACGGCATGGGACGCGTGCTGGCCCTCGAAGTGATGATTCCCAACACGGCCATCCGCTCTTTGATTCGCGAAGAAAAGCTGCAGCAGATTCCGTCGATGATCGAAATCGGCACCGGCGAAGGTATGATGACGATGAACCAATCGCTGTTTCGCCTCGTGAAGCGCAACGCGATCACAATGGACATGGCGTTCAAGCGCACCGCCGATCCCGAGGGCTTGCGCCGGCTGCTGGAAAAGGGACTGTGAGTTCGGTCCACTCCTCCCACGCCACGCGCGGGGGTGTGGGCGTCGGCAGACCGTGGGCGTGGACGACCGGGATCGTTCGACTGGCGTTGCTCGGCGTCGTCGCGGTCGGCACGTTTCTAATCCACGACTACGAAAAAGCCGAAGAAGTATATCTCGTCGCGTTCTACTGCTTCGGGTTCGCAAGCGCCATCGGCCATCTCGTCGCCGTGCGTCGCGGCGAGCCGGTTACGCGCCTGTTGACGTGGGCGCAGGTGCTCGTCGATTTCGGCGTCATTGCGGCGACGGTCAGCTTCACGGGCGGGCCGCACAGCCACTTCGCGTTTCTCTTCGTTGTATCCATTCTCGAAGCGGGCATCCTGCTGGGGTTGTCCCAGGGGTTTATTGTCGCCACCTTGTCCGCCGCGATCATGGCGCTGCTCAACGTAATTTCGCCGGCGCCTTTTCAGTCAGGCCAAGAGCCCTACTTCGGGTACGACGTAGGCGCCATTACCGTGTGGTACGGGTTTCTCGTGCAGGCCCTCGCGTACTACCTCACGGCCGCGATCTCCGGATACTGGAACCAGCAGGTCACGCGCCTGCAACAGTTTCAGCGCGAGATTCTCGACAACATGAATAACGGCTTCCTGATCGCCGATCTCGAGGGGACCGTGACGCTGCTGAACAAGGCAGCGGAACGGATTCTGAACATTTCCGAAGCGGACGCCATCGGCCGCCCCGTGCAGGAAATCCTGCGCGTCGCCTCCGGCGAGGAATGCCCCGTTATCACGGCGCTGAAATCGGAACGCGACTTTACGCGCTACGAATACATCGGGCTTGTGTTTCCAAGCACCGCGAAACTGTTGGGACTGAGCACCAGCCGCATCTTCGATTGGCGCAGGCGGATGACCGGAATCATCGCGTCGTTCAGCGACCTGACCGAACTCGAGCAAATGCGCGAGGAAATCAAGAAGAACGATCGCCTGTCCGTCACCGGAGAACTCGCCGCGGGTCTCGCGCACGAGATTCGAAACCCCGTCGCGGCAATCCGCGGCGCGGTGGACGAACTCATCGGCTCGCTCGACAAACCAGCGC
Source organism: Candidatus Hydrogenedentota bacterium (assembly GCA_013359265.1). NCBI lineage: Bacteria > Pseudomonadati > Candidatus Hydrogenedentota > Candidatus Hydrogenedentota bacterium. The sequence goes on along the minus strand of JABWCD010000041.1, from coordinate 17,146 downwards.
TGGCGACGAAACTCGCGACAATCGCGATGCGCGAATCGGACCAGTTGAACGCGATCGTATCCGACTTTCTCGATTTCGCGCGCAGGCCGAGGGTCCGGCGCGAGATGTTCGACGTGTGCGGCCTTGCGCGCGAAGTCATCGAGGCCACGCAGCACAAATACTCGGGCGCGGCGGCGCTGCGCGTACGCGGCCAGTTTCCCGGTCATCCGTGCCCGGTTTCCGGCGACCGCACGCAGATTCGTCAAGTCTTCATCAATCTTGCGAAGAACGGCATCGAGGCAATGAACGAACAGGGCGCGCTGCACGTCGCCGTTGTGCCGAGCGGCACGTTCGTCGAAATCCGGTTCGACGACCAGGGACCGGGGATTGACCCGGACAAGGTTGCGCGTATTTTCGAGCCTTTTTATACTACGAAGGAACATGGCGTGGGGATGGGTCTTGCTATCTGTATGCGCATCATCACGGCGCACGACGGCACCATCCGCGCCGCATCGCGGCAAGGCGGGGGCGCTTCGTTGAGCGTGCGTTTACCCCTTGTCCGCGCCGAGGAGTGACCTGCCGTGCCTGTGCAACACCGCGTACTCGTAGTCGACGACGAATCCAGCATGCGCGAATTGCTGGAAATCGTGCTCGCGAAGGACGGCTATGAGGTTATTGCGCTGCCGAACGTCAACGACGCCATCGAGCGGCTCTCGAAGGAAGCGTTCGACGTCGTGTTGACGGATTTGCGCATGGGCACCGAACGCGACGCGGGCATGGGGCTGCTCGAATGGATCACCGCGAATAACCCCACGACGCCCGCAATTATGATGACGGCATACGGCAGTGTCGAGACGGCGATCGAAGCCATGAAGCGCGGCGCCGTCGATTACATCATGAAACCGTTCAAGAACGACGAAGTTCGGCTTCAGGTGCAGCGCGCGATCGAACAGCGCAACCTCAAGCGCGAAAATCAGGCCCTGCGCAAGGACCAGGCGAACCGCGGCAAGCTCGAGAACATCGTCGGGAAGAGCCGTCCCGTCGAAGAACTGCGCGAGATGATCAAACGGGTCTCCGACCTGCCGAGCACCGTCGCGATCTACGGCGAGAGCGGGACCGGAAAGGAACTCGTCGCGCGCGGCATTCACGCGTTGAGCAGCCGGTCTCCAAAGCCGTTCGTCGCGGTGAATTGCGGCGGATTTCCGGAGAACTTGCTCGAGAGCGAACTGTTTGGACACAAAAAAGGGTCGTTTACCGGCGCCTACGACGACAAAGAGGGGTTGTTCGTCGTTGCAGACGGGGGCACGCTGTTCCTCGACGAAATTGGCGAGATGCCGATGGCGCTGCAAGTGAAGCTCTTGCGCGTCCTGGATAACAACGTCGTGTATCCCGTTGGCGGCACGCAGGGCATCAAGGTTGACGTCCGCATCATTTCCGCGACCAACAAAAAACTCGATCAGATGGTAAAGGAAGGCGCCTTCCGCGAGGACCTGTATTACCGGCTGAACGTAATCCCGATTCACGTGCCCGCGCTGCGCGACCGCGCAGACGACATCCCGCTGCTGACGCGCGCATTCGTTGCGACCCACGCGGCCAAGATGGGGCGCGGGCCAATCCAGACTTCCCCCGAGGCGGAATCGGCGCTACAGGCGTTTAACTGGCCGGGAAACGTGCGGGAACTGATGAACGTGCTCGAGCGCGCCGTCGCCCTGTGCCGGGACAATAAACTCGAGATAACCGATCTGCCGCCCTACGTCCGCGAGATTGCCGGCACAGCCGCGCACAGGGTCGAGTCGCTGCCGGACAAAGGGTTCGACCTGGAGAAGTACGTCGCGGAGATCGAAACCAATCTCATTCAGCAGGCGCTGCAAAACACGAAGTACTCGCAGAAGCGGGCAGCAGGGCTGCTGGGATTGACCGCGCGTTCGCTACGGTACCGGCTGAAGAAGTATGGACTGGAAAGCGACTGAGCGTCGCACTCGTCAACCAGCACCGCGAAAATACACTACTGTCCTGAGTTTGAAATCCGCACCATTCGTCGTGCCCGTGACCTTGCCCGTGCTCGTGCTCGTGCTCGTAATCGTAATCGCAATCGAGCATTCGAACTCCTGCACAAATTGTCTCGTTCCCAAGCTCCGGCTTGGGAACGCGCTCGTGCCCGTGCTCGTGCTCGTGCTCGTAATCGTAATCGTAATCGCAATCGAGCGTTCGAACTCTTACACAAATTCTCGTTCCCAAGCTCCGGCTTGGGAACGCACTCGCTAACGATGTCTCAGGTTGGACACTCCAACAACGGCTCGTCTTCGAACGCCGTTTCAAAAGCTCTGCTTTGGTCCACCACGAACTCAAGCCGCCGCCATATGCGAAGTGTACAAACGAAACCAAATACTCGAGCACGATTACAAGCACGAGCACGGAAAAGAAGGTGCGCTCAAGGGCTTACACGTGAGCAGTTCTCGCCGCACCGAAGGAATCGCCTCCAATGCGCCTTTCGTGGCGCACTGAAAAATGCGGGCTACCGCGACGCCCCCTCCGCCGCGAGTGCCGCCAACGACGGCAAATCGATCTTCACCATCCGAATCTCGCTGGGCGACAGCATTCCGATGATCCACGGCCAGTCGCGCGTGATGTCGCTCGTGTAATAACAGGCGTACAGCGTGTCACCGTCGATCACCACGCCCGCGTACGAGGTATCGCCTGCGCTGGGCAAATCGCTGAGCCACGTCAGCCCCTCCGAATCGACCTTGTAGAGCGCGGTCCGTTTACGCCCAAGAATGCTCGCGGTGTTCGTGGGCCAGTTGTTCGGATCGGGGTTGCGCCTCCCGAATGCGTAAATCTGGCCGTTGTACTCGAACAGGTACGGGCCATCGAGTCGGGTGGTGTAACTCGTCGCGTAGAGCCAGTGCTCGTACGGCGGGCCCGCAGTGGCAATGAGCGTGCGCCCCAGCCTGTGCCCGAAGACCGTGTCCGGGACCACCTCGAGCCGGGCGGTCGCGATAATGCGTCCGTCGCGCAGGAACTCGCAATCGGTCTCGTCATTCGCATCGCCTTCGTGAATGATCGAGACCTGCTCCCAATGCTCGCCGTCGGTCGATTTCAATAACGCGGACTTACCGTGTTCGTGCCAGTACGCAGGGCAGTACCACGTGATGTTGTCGCGCGTCTTCGGTCGCCAAAACAGCCAGCCCTTCGGCTCGATCTCGCGCAATTCCGCCCACGTCATCCCGTCCGTCGTGTAAGTCATCGACGTCGCTTCCGGCGTCGCCATCACGGAATCGTTGATGAGCACGTAGAGATACAGCCGGTCGCCAATCGCGGCGAATTTCGGGTCGCGGATATCGTTTTCGCCATCCGCGTGGAACTCGGCGATCTTCGTCCAATTCGCCGCATCGCTCGACGTGTGCAGCACCAGCCTGCATTCGCTGCTCCCAAAGTGCCACGGCGAACTCGCGTGAATCATGTAAAACGCGCCGCGCCAGTAGATCATGTCCGTGTTCGAGTTGTGCATGCCGTCGTCCACGGCAGTCCACGTTTCGTATGCCAGCGCGGGGCTGATCTCGGCGGCATTCGGGCGGTAGTAGGCGTACGCCAGCCATCCCCCAACGATCGCAAGCGCCAGGAGCGCGGCGAGCAGCAAATACGCGAGGGCCCGCTTCCACCGCGATCGCTTCTGCGTCGCGAGATCGTGGCCGGTATCGGGCCAGGTGTCCGCGTTCGAATCGAATGTCTTTACCGGCTCGGGCGCGGGCTGTGCCACGGCGGCGGCGGGCCCTTCCGGCGCAGGACCCGCGTTGTCTTGCGGCGGGGCCGGTAACGCCTGGTTCGCTTCAGGCGCCGTCGATGCCAATTCGTTTGCGTTTTCGGTCATGGTTTCCGCTGATCACGATCGCGTGAAAACACAGTGTACCGGAATCCGCGGGAATCGCAAATTGTCCGGGATGCCGAATTGCGCACGGGTGCTGCATACTGTGCGCCACAATGTCACCGAATCTTCCGAACGTGCCATGACGACTTGCGAACCCGCGCCCGCCCGCGTGCTCCCGTACCTTGCGCACGGACCGTACGCCATCGATGTCGTTCGCGAGTACGAACTGCACGATTCGATGCGCGGCAAGAACGTCCCGCTTCGCATATACGCACCCACCGGCGGCGGACCGCATCCCGTTATTCTCTATTCGCACGGCGCGGGCGATTCCAACGCCACCTCTCCCCTGCTGCTGCGCCACTGGGCGAGTCACGGTTATGTTGTCATTGCGCCGACACATTTGTTTGGCGCGCGCCCGCTTATCGATCGGAGCATCCTGCGCCTGCGCGAAGAGCTGATGCGCCCGCGCGAAATGGGACCCGCGGCGTGGCGCGAACGCACGCGCGATTTGTCGGCGATATTGGACGCACTCGAGACAATCGAGGCGGAAGTGCCCGCTCTCCATCGAGGGATTGACCGCGACCGCACTGCAATCGCGGGGCACTCGTTCGGCGCGTATACCGTCATGCTGCTCGGAGGCGCGACGCTCACCGATCCGTCGTCCGGAGAGGTGTTTCGCTTCGGTGATCCGCGGCCGCGCGCGGTGCTTGTCATATCCGGGCCCGGGTGCGACAACATGGGTTTGACGAAGGAGTCCTGGTGCGATTTCACGCGCCCATTAATGGTTATGGCAGGCTCGCGCGACCCCGGGTACATTCCGGGCTGCGGCGTCTTGTGGCGTACGGAACCGTATCGCTACGCTCCACAGGGCGGCAAATACCTGCTGTACCTGCGGGGCGCGCACCACCTCTCGTATGTCGGGCCAATCTTTGACATCCCGCTCGGAGACCCGGGAAAGCGCGGGGCTTTCGCACGACGCGTCCGCGCGGCCGCCCGCAGAATTGCGCGCGTGGCGCCGGCGATCGATCAGATTGGACTGTTTGACTACTCGCGCATCGCAAGCACGGCATTTTGGAATGCGTACCTCAAGGACGACGAAGGCTCAAAGGCTTTCTTGAATTCGGATGCAATCGAGAAATATAGCCTGCGCAATGCGCGGCTAAAATCGCGCTAGGCAATCGGCCTGACGCGGGCCATGCCGTTTAATGAATGGCCACGAAAGAGCACAAAGAACACAGAGAGAAGCGGAGCTTTTCCAGCGCGTCGATCGTCGGCGTTTGTCCTGGCTGCCGTCCATCTCGACTATCCCGTCCATTCGGCCAATGAATCAGCATTCGTTTGGCTGAAGCCATGCTTCACGACAAGAACTCTGCGAACAAACGCGTGCCGCAGAGTTTCTCGCGCCCGTGCTTCGTGCTCGTGCTCGTGCTTCGCACCCGTGCTCGTGCTCGTGCTCGTGCTCGTAATCGTAATCGTCCTGTTCCGAAAATGGACCTTTGAGACATCCAGCTCGTGTTGCTTTGAAATATGAGATTTCAAATCTGAAATTGCATTTTCATCGTTTCTGCGTGCCCGCAAGGGCATGACGACTACTCCGAAAATGCACAAATTGTCCCGCGCGGGCTACTCCGAAAATACACAAATTCTCCCGCGCGCCGAAGGCGCAACGCAACCCTAGCCAGGGGCATCGCCCCTGGAAATTGTCCACGCCCCTATCGCCGCGCGCTGAAAGCGCACTGCTCAAATTTTCACAATCTCCGGGAGAACTCTGTTCATGACGACTCGTAATCGTAATCGAGTATTTGGCTTCCTTTGTACACTTCCCATATGGCGGCGGCCCGAGTCCTTGCTAGACCAAAGCAGAGCTTTTCAAGTGTCCAACCTGAGACATGGTTAACAAGCAATCAAGCCAAAGGCCGCATGACATTCAACAAACATCTACTGTCGCGAGTTTGAAATCCGCACTTTTTGTCGTGCTCGTGCTCGTGCTCGTAATCGTAATCGTACTCGTACTCGTCCACGGGCACGCGGTGCAGCCGGCCGTGAGACGCGCTAACCCGCATTTCTCAGTGCGCCACGAAAGGCGCAGTGGACGCAAGATCCTTCGGGGTGGTGAAAAACGCGGGCCAACTCCTCACGCCGTCAGTCCCTCACCCAAGATCAGAGGAACACCGAGCGCGGACCGTCCATCAGTTCGAACAGATCGTGGCCCAGATCGAGCAGCAGCTTCTGTAAACGCACCATCGGCAGGCCCAGCACGTTTTGATAACACCCGTCGTACCGCGCAACGAGAAGACTCCCGGGGCCGTCCACGGTGTAGGCGCCCGCGCGGTCGAGCGGCTTCACGGCGTGGACGAAGTGGCCGATCTCGGCATCGGACAAGTCGCAAAACGTTACGCCGGTCCGCTCGTACCCCTCCGCACTGCGCCCGGAGTGTGCATCGGTCACCGCGATTCCGGTGAGCACGTCGTGCGTGCGGCCGGACAGGCGCCGCAGCATCGCGCGGGCATCGTCGATATCGTTTGGCTTGCTGAGGACGCGGCCGTCGAGGAACACGAGCGTGTCCGCGGCAATGACCAGCGCGGGCGAATCGAGCCCGCCAACCACGTCGTCGCGTTTGCGCTTCGCGTTCTCGATGACGATTCGCTCGGGTGTATCGCCTTCGTCAATTTCCTGCGCGCCGCTCGGAATGACTTCAATTTCGATTCCCAATGCGGCGAGTAGCGCGCGGCGGCGCGGAGACCCCGAGGCAAGGACGATGCGCATTACTTCCGTTCGGACTCGGCAGCCGCGTCCGCGGGCGGCACGGGCAGATCCTTGCCGCCGGGTCCCGCCACCTCGACATCGGCCTCGTTGATGATGATCTTTGTCCCCTCGGGAACATGAAAGCGAATTGAATTGTCGGTGTTGGCCTCGTTGATCTTGTAGTGATCGATATCGACGATCACGGACGTCTCGTCGTCCACGACGGCGTGCATTCTGCACGGCAGCAAATCGTCCTGCCGGAGATAGAGACGAATCTCCTTGTACGGCTGCGCGAGCGCATCGTCCGCCGACGCGGGGGTCTTCGGCGCCAGCTTCAGAACGCGCTGACCGCAAGCGTCCGGCCCGGCTTCGACGAGCGTCGCGTTATACGCTTCGCGCAGGCGGCCCGCGTCGTTGTCAAACGCAATGAAAAACGCGTCGGCCTGCGCGCTGTCTTCGACGTCGTACGCTTGCACCTGCTCCAACTCGGCCTCGTACTCGTACACGCGCATACCGTCGATGGCGTACGTAATCTTTGGATCGAGGTACTCGAACAGGAGTTGCTTCGGTTTCACGAAAACAATCCGGCCGCCGCTGACCTTGTCTTCGTCGACGGAGCGCTCCTCCTGGCGGAATGTCGCGGAAAGCGACTGTATGTGTTCGCGCTTTGCCGCGAACTCGGCAAAGAAAGCTTCGACCGATTGTTCGGCGGAGAGCGCGGAGCAGACACCTACAAGAAGACTCGCAATCATACTATCGCTCGTGGTTTTCGTCCCGTTCCGCCGCTTCCAGTCCATCCCCTGCCAAATCTGGCATCGGCGTTTCCATCGATTGATCCTCGCCGGCGGAATCCGGTTCCATCTCCTCCGCCCTGTCGCGCGACTTACTTTCCAGCGCGGGCTTGATGGGTTCTTCGGCGTATGCGAGCGGCGCGTCGTTCGGGAAACCCAGCGGATCGCCCACCTCGAAGAATCCCATGGGCGTCGTGGCGACATCGGCGGGAACCAGACTGTCAATAAGCTTTCGGTGCGTTTCGAGAATGGCGAGCAGCTCGACGCGCAATCGCGATCGCTGCTGTTCGAGCAGTTGGATGTCGCGCGCCAGGTGCGTGGGAAGCTTCGTCGCGTCGGACTGCGCCTGGGCGCGTTTCAGTTTCGCTTCTTCGATAATCACGTGCGCTTCCCGGCGCGCGGCATCGAGAATCTGGTTGCCGTGGTGCTGCGAGGTCATCAGCGTGTTGCGCAGCGCGGCCTCGATCTCCTCGTACTCGGCGATGGCGCGCCGCTGTTCCTCGTTCTTCTCCTTGAGCTGTCGCACCTGGTTGATCAACCCTTCCAGCACGTCGGCGACCCGCTCGATAAAATCGTCCACCTGCCGCCGTTGATAGCCGCCAAAACCGGCGCGCTTGAACTGCTGATTCAGCAAATCGCTCGGCGAAAGCGCGATTTCCTCGCCCAAGACCTCCGAGATTACCCTGTCTTGTTTCATTCAACGTGCTCCAAACCAGACGTTGCGGCGCAGCAACTATTCATCAATCTGCCAGGCGTCCGCTAAGAACTTCCCACGGCGTCAGTTCGCGCGTGACCGTATACGACCAGAACCCGATCACGCCGTTTGTATTTTCGATCCAGCCGTCCACGTCGTCCTCGACGAATGTGGGCCAGCCGTCGTAAATCTCGATTGTATTCTCGGCGAACGCCTCAAACCCGGTCACGCACCACGACCATTTCCTGCCGCCTTGCAGCAGATCGCGGTTGATGTACTTGCAGTCAGCGCATTTGCCGATCGTCGCGACGACGATTCGCGCTGTCGCTTCGCCCGGGTCGGCGGCAATAGCGCGCGCGGCTGCAATGTCGTCGGGATCGGTGAGCGGAAGGATATACGAATCGCCGTGCGTCGTCTTCAATTCCGACACCAGAAAATACACGGTATCGTTGCACGGACACCCGGACAGAAACGCCGCCGCCGCCATCGCAAGCAGCATGTGTCTCAAACCACGCATGTTATTGCCCCAATTCCTTTGCGCGGGCCACGGCGGCCTGCACACCTGCGGCTATCGCGCCCTCAAGACCCTTCTCGCGAAACGTCTTGAGCGCGGCTTCGGTGGTGCCACCCTTCGACGTGACGCGCTCGCGCAACGTGGCGGCGCTTTCACCGGACTGCTGCAACAGGAGCCCCGAACCCAACAGCGTTTGCGTGGCGAGCGCGGTGGCCTGCTTTTCCGTTAGTCCCTGTTGTTGCGCGGCCTTCACGAGACACTCGACCATGTAGAAGAAATAGGCCGGCCCGCTGCCGCTCAACGCGGTCACGGCGTCGATTAGTGGTTCGTTGACAAATTCGACCACGCCGATCGACTCGAAAATCGCGCGCGCGATTCCCTGGTCTTCCGCGGTGCAATTCGCCGCCAGCGCGATACCCGCCGCCCCGGCATTCACCAGCGCGGGGGTGTTCGGCATAACACGCACGACACGGGTCTGCTCCCCCAGCCTTTTCGCAATGAACGCGATCGAGACACCCGCGGCAATCGACACGATAAGCGTTCGCGGTGCCAGTCCTGACTTGAGTTGCTCGAGCGCCTCGGCCATCGTTTGCGGCTTCACGGCCAGCAGAATTACATCGCTCGCCGCTGCAAGCTCGGAAGGATTTCCGTGGACCGCAGCGCCAAGCTCCCGGGCCTGCTGCTGTTTGCCGGCATCCACGTCATACACGGCGAGATGCTCTGCCGCAATTGCGCCCTTTTCGACCAGTCCGACGGCAATCGCTCGCCCCATATTGCCGAAGCCAAGGAAACCTAATGTGCAGTGTAGCGTCACGAATTCATCAATCCTGTTGTATCGGTAAAATGCCCTGCGATTCGCAATGCCGGGAGTTTAGCATACGCGCGCGTGCCGTGTTGAATGGCGGTTGCCCGCGCGCGCCGCTCCGCCTATACTGCGCGGAACGTGGGTCTTGGAAACGGGCGAGGTGCAGCAGTATGAAAGTTGTCGAGATTCGGGATGCGTTCGGGTTTGAACACTTGAAAGTGTGCGAGCGGCCCGCGCCCGCCCCCGGTCCCGGCCAGGTACTCGTCAATGTAAAGGCAGCGTCGCTCAATTATCGCGACCTGCTCACCATTCAGGGATTCTACAATCCGAAACAAAAACTGCCGCTGATTCCATGTTCGGACGGCGCAGGCGAGGTCGCCGCGATTGGCGATGGCGTGACGCGCATAAAAGCCGGCGACCGCGTGGCGGGGTGTTTTGCCCAAGGATGGATTGCCGGCCCGCCATCGCGCGAGAAACTGTTGAACACGACATTGGGCGGTCCACTCGACGGCATGCTGGCCGAGCAAGTCGTGCTGCACGAAGATGGCGTCGTGAAAATTCCCGAACATTTGACGAACGAAGAAGCGGCGGCGCTTCCTTGCGCCGCCCTCACCGCGTGGAGCGCGCTGGTGCGGCATAGCCATACCAGGCCGGGCGATTCCGTCCTCGTGCTCGGCACCGGCGGCGTCTCGGTCTTTGCGCTGCAATTCGCGCGCATGATGGGCGCGACGGTTATCGTCACGTCGAGCAGCGACGATAAACTCGCGCGGGCGAAGGCGCTTGGCGCGGCGCACGGCATCAACTACGCGACGAACCCGAACTGGTCCAAACAGGTGCGCGAATTGACCGGCGGCGACGGCGTCGATCATGTCATTGAAGTCGGCGGCACCGGCACGCTGACGCAATCGATGCGCTGTGTCAAGATGGGCGGCACGATCAGTCTCATCGGCGTGTTGTCCGGCCCCGAGGCGCCACTGAACCTCACGCCCATCCTGATGCAGGACATCCGCGTGCAGGGCGTCATCGTCGGGCCGCGCGATTCATTCGAGGACATGAACCGCGCCATCGCGCTGCACGAACTCAAGCCGGTCGTCGATCGCGTGTTCCCTATGGTGGACATCCACGCCGCCGTCGAGTACATGGCCGCGGGAAAGCATTTCGGAAAGGTGTGCGTGCGCGTCGCTTAACGGTGCGTGTAGTCCCGCCCGCGCCATTCCATCCCCCTGCGCGCGGCCACTTGAAGCGCCGCGACGATGTAAAAATAGATGCGCAACAGCCCGCCAATGGGATGGAACCACTCGAGATACCGCCGCATGCGCGCAATGTGCCGAAACTTTTCGAACGCGCCGACGTTTGTCAGGTACGTTATTAGCGCCATGATCGCATAGAACGTCATCGAGAAACTGAAATCGCCAATCGCGATCTGGCGGACGCACGCGGCCACGAACATCGGCAGCGGCAGCACGTCCTGAATCAGCAGGTAGACGACTCGATTTCCCATCCGTGCTATCCGGTCCTCCGACTGCATGCGAATCTTCCGCACGATGAATTGCTGCAGTTGGTTGAACCCGCGGTAGATGCGCACGCGGATCATCGACGGCGTCCAGCACACCCCCATGTTGCCGCCATGCTTACGGACGAGCGCGGCGAGCAGCGTATCTTCCGGGTGCCGATCGTAAATTGCGGCATGCCCGCCGCTCGACAGGTAGATCGAGCGTTTGACCAAGGTGAACGCGCCAATGCCGATGGCGGGCGTGCGCGGTTCGTTGAGCCGGTTGTAGTGCGACCCTTGGATAATGCCCGCCCACGCGCAGGGCATGTACAGTTCTTCGCCCAACGATCCGTTGTCGATGTACGCGACGCACGTCAGAAAGTCGAGCTTGTTCGCGACGGCCAGCGCGATGGCCTGGCGCAGGGCGCCCGGCTCGAACACGACGTCCGCGTCGGCCAACACGACCCAGGGTTTGGACGCGTCGCTATCGGCCAGCCCATGCCATACGGCGTTCGCCTTGCCGAGCCAGCCCTCCTGCGACGGCGGATCGTGCAGGACCCGCAGCCGCGGAAACTCCGCCGCGAGCCGGTCGAGAATCGCCGGCGTCGAGTCCGTCGAATGGTCGTCGACGTAGATGACCTCGATGTCGGGATAATCCAACGCTGCGACGCTGCGCGCCGCCACTTCTATTCCTGCTTCTTCGTTGCGCGCGGGCGAGATGAACGAGACGCCCGGCCACGCCGCGGGATCGGGCGCGACGGGCTGGTCCGGCCGCAGGCACGGCAGTCCATACAGATTTCGGACAAACATGGACCGCCGAACCTGGTTTGTGAGTATCTGCAACACAAACGCAACGATGGCGAGCGTCGCCAGAATCGCCGATCCGGTGATCGGCGCGGCGATAATCGTCAACAGCGCCAGGAAGCGCGCGAAAACGAGCCCGAACGACTCATATTTCCGCTTCCACAGTTCTTCCGGCGCGGGCGGGACATTGGTGGGAAGCACGGTCTTCTGGCGGGGCGCCGTTACGCGGTCGTTCATGGGCCGGTATGGTAACTACCCGCCGCATACCGTGCAATCGATTGACACGGCGGGAAGCGAGTACTTACGATGCGAAGGAGCATCGCCACACCGGATCGTGTCCATGACGGTTTCTCGCACGACTAGAATTGCCTTGCTGCACTTCGCGCTCGGTCACGCGCTGCTTTGCGCGCTGGGCGCGGAGTCCGCCCCAGTCGATACGCCGCCGCCGACCGACCCCGCCGCGGAAACGCGCGCCAAGCTGCGCGAACAGCTCGAGTCGTACGACCAGAGGATTCAGCAGGCGGAGGCAACGGCGACCGACGAGCAGGCGGCGCGAATCGGCGTGCCGATTCAGGAGTTGCACGACTACGCGCTCCGCCTGCGCGAGACGCGCTCCGTCTTCGAGGAGCACGTCGATGCGCTCGACGCAATGGCCGAGACGCGGCGTTCCATCGCCGCGGCGGAAGCGGAGATTGGTTCCTATTCGGGTCTTCCGGACCCGCCGCCGTACGCGCCGTGGGTGGTGGATACGTACCGCGACGCGCTCGATGCCCGCACGACCCAACGCGAGATTGCGCGCCGCGGGGTCGATCAGGTCAAGGAACTCGCCGCGAACGCCTCCGCCGAACTTAAAGGCCGGCAAGGCGATTACGCCGTGGCGAACGAGAAACACGTCACGAACAAGGACGCGGCGCAGAGCGCGAAACTCGAGTGGGCCATGCAGGCTGCCGCGGCCCAACGCGACCTGTGGCAGGCGCGCGTCGCACACGCGCAGGATGCGCTCAAGTTGGCCGAGGCCCGGCTCGACCTGCGCGACAGGGAGCTTGATCTTGCCGAACGCAAACAGAAAGACGCGGAATCGAAGGAGCAGTACCGTCCCGAGGATTTGGAGGCGCGCCGCGCGGAGCTGACAACCGAGCGCGAAGCGCTCGAGAAGGAGCGCAGCGCCGCCGAAGCGCAACGCGACAAGACAAAGAAGCGCCTCGAAGAGGCGCGCACGGCCTTCGAGAATTCCGTCGAGGACGAGGAGTACGCCGTCAATCAGTCGATCCTCGAACTGCGCAAGGTCGAGGCGGAAGCGGCGCAGGGGAAGGCATCGCTTCTGCGCGAACAAATGGACACGATTTACCACCTCACCGAGATTTGGAGCGCGCGGTACAGCCTGCACATGGCGCCCAAGGAATTCCCGCTGCGCCAGCAGCGCCAACGCCTGCAGGACTATCTGGACTCGCTCGGCGTCGCGCGCCGCGTGCAGGAAACGCGGGAGGATGTGCTCCGCGCGGAAGTGCGCGAGTTGAGCAACCGGCTCGCGCGGATGCAGCAGAGCGTGAACTCGCTCGATAACACGCAGCAGTTCCTGAAGCTGCGGACCGGGCAGCTCGATCAACTCGCCGTGTCGCTCGCGGCGAACGACCGCGCGGACAAGCTGACCCAACGGGTCCTGGCGGAAATCGCCGCCGTCGAACAGCGGCAGTCGCTGGGCGAGCGGCTGCAACAGATCGGCGAGACCGCCCAAATGCTGTGGGACAAGGAAATAGTCAATATTGACGGGCAGCCGCTGACGCTGAAGAAGATCGGCATAGCGCTCATCATCCTCGCGCTGGGGTTCGCGGCCACGCGCGTGCTCACGCGTCTGGTGCGCCGCGCCTTTAACGCGCGCCCGCACATCGACCGGACGGCGGCAGCGACAATCGAGCGCGTGTTGCATTACGGCCTGCTCGTGATGATCGTGCTGTTCGCGCTGAGCATCGTCAATATCCCATTGACGGTGTTCACGTTTTTCGGCGGCGCGCTCGCGATTGGCGTCGGGTTTGGCGCGCAGACGCTTATCAACAATTTCATCAGCGGCATGATTCTCATGGTCGAGAGACCGATTAAGATCGGCGATATCGTCGAGGTGGACGGTCATCGGGGCCTGATTGCGGAGATCGGCGCGCGTTGTTCGCGCGTCGCGACGTTCAGCGGTGTGGATATCCTGGTGCCGAACAGCGCGTTCCTCGAAAAGAACGTCGTCAACTGGACGCACGGCGACAGCAGGGCGCGGTTCTCGTTCGTCGTTAAAGTGGCCCACGAGACCAACACGCGAGACGCTACGCGGTTGATCATGAAAGCGCTGGAGGACCACGGCAACGTACTGAAAACGCCGGGGCCGTCCGTATTGTTCATCGAGTTCGCCGACAATGCGTTCGTATTCGAGGTAAACTTCTGGCTCGATTTGCGCATCACACCCGACGGCCGCGTCGTTGGGAGCGACCTCCGCCACATGATCGAACATGCCTTCCGCGAAGCCGGCATTGAATTCATCTCGCCGCCCAAAGCCCCGGTCGCGGACCGCCCCCCCGACCGCCAAACCAGCGACGGAGAACAGGCGTGATCCGTCCGCTCGCGATTGCCGCGGCGTGCCTTGTCGTATGCTCCGCCGTTGCCCAGGAGAACGAAAGCGAGCGCATTCTCTCGTACCACGCCGACATCACCGTCAACGCGGACGCTTCGTTGCTTGTTCGCGAGACGATTCGCGTTTACGTGCTCGGCGTCGGTATCAAGCACGGCATCTTTCGCGATTTCCCGACGATCTACCGCGACTTTCCGAACAATTACAGGACACCGTGGCTGACGCGGTTCACGACAACGTTCGAGTTGCAGGACGTCACGCTCGACGGCGCGCCGGTGCCGCACCACGAAGAAATGAAGACCAACGGCGTGCGCACCTATATTGGCGATCCGGACGCGTTCGTGCCGCCCGGCGAACATACCTACTCGATCACCTACCGCACGCAGCACCAACTCGCGTACTGGGACAACGAGGACGAACTGTATTGGAACGTCACCGGCAACGGGTGGGAATTCCCCATCGAGGCTGTCGAGGCGCGTGTCCGGTTCGAGCGGCCGCTGCCATCGCGCGACGTGCGCATGAACGGGTTCACCGGCGCGAAAGGGTCCACCGAACAGGCGTACGAGTGGACGATGGGGCCCGGCAACGACGTGGTCTTTCGCACGACGCGCTCGCTGTATGCGCAGGAAGGGTTCACAATCTCCATAATTTTCCCGAAGGGCCTCGTAGATCGCCCGGCATTTGCCGCAACCGTCAGGAAATGGGCCTCGGACAACTACGCCATTCGTGTCAGTCTCCTGGGTACCGTGCTTACCTTCGCGTATTTCGTCTTTGCGTGGACGCTCGTCGGCAAAGACCCCGCGCCGGGCGAATTTCGCGCGCGGTCCGAGCCACCCAAGGAATTCGGCCCCGCCGCGATGCGCTACCTCACACGCATGGGGTTCGACAATCAAACGTTCGCGACGGCGCTGGTCAGTCTCGCGGTGAAGAAGCACGTCCAGATTTCGCAGACCGACAAATACTTCACCGTGAAACGGCTCGACACGCAGGAATCCGATTGCACGCCGGACGAGAAGGCGGTGTTGCACGCGCTGCTGCGAAAAGGCGATTCGGTCACGTTCAAACAAGCCAACCATGCGCGGATATCGAAAGCGATCAAGGCGTGCCACGACGCGTTGCGCGCGCAGTACGAGACACGGTACTTCATCACGAACGCCGGTTACGCCCTTCCCGGCACGTTGCTCGCCATGGGCACGATCGGCGCGGCGCTGTTCCTTTCTCCCCACCAGGCCGACAAGCCCATATTGTTCCTCGGCATCTGGCTCACGTTCTGGTCGCTCGGGTGTTTTCTGCTCGCGCACATGGTCGTGGCGGCGTGGCGGCTCGCATTCAAAGGCATCGGCCAATTCGCCAGCGCGCTGTTCATTACGGCGTTCGCGGCCCCGTTTTTCGCAGCGGAGATTTTCGTGACCGCGATCATGTTCGGGAGCAACGCGTT
The DNA here is from genome assembly GCA_013359265.1 of Candidatus Hydrogenedentota bacterium. Lineage (NCBI taxonomy): Bacteria > Pseudomonadati > Candidatus Hydrogenedentota > Candidatus Hydrogenedentota bacterium. The sequence continues at coordinate 1,408 of JABWCD010000041.1, read as the reverse complement.
TTGGGTGTTGCCGCTTATCGTCGTGTTGGCCGCGATGAACTGGCTGTTCTACCAACTCATGAAGTCGCCCACGAAACTCGGCCGCCGCGCGCTCGACGAGATCGACGGGTTCCGCGCATACCTCGATGGCGGACGCAACCTGCCGCAGTCCGCGACCATGACCACGCCCGAGGCCATCGAGTTCAACGCGTACTTTCCCTACGCGATGGCGCTCGACCTCGATACCGAATGGGCCGGCCGCTTCGCCGCCGAACTCGAAGGCGCGCAGCGGGACGACCCGCGCCACAACGCCTACCGTCCCTATTGGTACGACGGCGACCTGTGGGACCGCCGCGGCATGAGCAGCTTCTCCGGTTCGATCGCGTCCGCCATGTCGTCGGAGATATCGTCGTCGTCCATCGCGCCCGGCACCAGTTCCGGGGGCTCCTCCGGCGGCTCGTCGGGCGGTTCCTCCGGTGGTGGCGGCGGAGGCGGTGGCGGCGGCGGCTGGTGAGTTCACGTTGCCCCCGCGGTCTCGGGTCCCATGGCCTCGATAGCCCGGGTGTGACGATTTGGGGAGCGGGATTCGGGTTCCGGGGTCCGGGTTCGGGGTTTCGCGGAGGGGATCGGGTCTGTCGGGGCTGTCGGGTCTATCGGGTCTGTCGGGTGTGTCGGGTTGGATGCGGGTTCCGGGTTCCGGGGTCCGGGTTCCGCAGAGGGGATGGGGTCTGTCGGGTCTACCGGGTCTATCGGGTCTATCGGGTCTGTCGGGTGTGTCGGGTGTGTCGTGGGGGGAGCTGGATTGGGTTGCGTGGGTTGGTTCTGGGAGTTCATGTGTTGAAGTCTCCTCGAGGTCTCCTATTTATTAGCCCACGGTGTTGCAGTCGGGAGGAGGGATTAGGACCCGGAAGCCAGAAGGGGGAAGGGACTTGCGCTGGGGAAATGCCGCGAGCGTCGAGAGCAGTCAGCCGAGGGTGGGCGGCCCCCGCGTCGCTCTAGCCGTCGATCAACCGCCATCCCTCCCACTAATCGCACAAAGCGACCCCCATCCTTCCCGCAAATCCCACATAGCGCCTCCCATTCGTCCCACCACGTGCACCACTCCATTCACCCCATCACTCCCATCACTCCATCGCCCCCATCGTCCCATCACTCCCATTGCTCCCATAGCTCCCATGAACCCGTCACTCCACATCTTATTTCAACACAACATCTTACGCATCATTCCGTCAACCAATTACCCCTCGTCTTGCAAACTCCCCTTCGTGCGCTTTCCTGCTCCAAAAAGTGCAACACCGTGGGCTAATAAATAGGAGACTTCGAGGAAACTTGGGCGTGCTCCCCTAAAAGTAGACCAGTTGGAATGTTAGGATCTCCGGGCATGAAGGAGGTCCGAGATGAAGAAGAAGCGGTTTACGGAAGAGCAGAT
>JABWCD010000040.1 GCA_013359265.1 Candidatus Hydrogenedentota bacterium | reverse complement strand
CCCGGCGCCCGCGCCGGAGGCGGCCCCTGCTCCCGCGCCCGCGGCAAGTTCGTAGGACCGCAGTTACAACTTACACTCCTGGCGTAAACCACGCACGCGGGAGCGCTCGCCTGCGTGGTATGCTTTTTATAGAACCAAGGATAAACGGAAGCCCGAATCGGCGCTTGCTTCGTCGGGAGGTGCCGGGCATGACGAACACGTTCCGCCGCGCGATATCGTCCGTCGTCCTTGCGGCTTGTGGCGCACTCTCGGCGAGTGCCGAACCAACCAAGGGCACTCGCCCGGCATGGACGTTTGAGCGTTACAGCGACTTGGTCCGCGCGACGGAACGGAACATGAACATGTCGCGCGAGGCGTTCGACGCGGTGCAAGCGCGCAAGCCCATCGCGATCGCCCAGACGAAGCGGTACTTGGCGTCGCGATTTGGAGAGGCCGATAGCGCGGTCATCGCGGCGTTCGAGTGTGTACCGCGCGAGTACTTCCACTACAACTACGAGCGAAAGCAATCTTCGGCGGAAGACGCCTACGAGACGTTTGGGACGCCTTGGCCGATTGGCTTTGGGGCGACGATCAGCGAATACAAGCTGCAGTGTTACATGACGCAGCTTGGCCGGCCGAAACCCACGGACGTCGTGCTTGAGATAGGGGCGGGCAGCGGGTTCCAGGCCGCTTTGTTTTCCGAGATTGTAAAGGAGGTCTACACCATCGAAATTGTCGAGCCGCTGGGAAACGCCGTGAGAGAGGTGTTGAAAAAAGGCGGGTACGACAACGTTCGCGTGAGCGTGGGTGACGGATTTTACGGTTGGCCGGAGGTGAAGGGCGGGTTCGATATCATCATGGTGACGTGCGCGGCGCGGTATGTGCCGCCGGCGCTGATTCAACAACTTAAGGTCGGCGGCCGCTTGATAATTCCGGTTGGCCCTCCGGGCCGCGGCGGGCAGGTCCTGTATTTGTACGAAAAAGACGCACAGGGCAAGGTGCGATCGATGCGCGACCTGAGCGTGATATTTGTGCCGATGACCGGTGCGATTGACAAACAACGTGAAACGGCGCACGTGGAATAGGACACGTCACCGATACGTCAATCGGGTTTTCTGATATCCGTCCAACCGACGAATTTCCATGCGCCACGATGTGTTTCGTGCGCGATCGCTCGGCCCAATCGAAGAAGGTAATCGGAGCGCGGCACTTCGCGCGCGCCGAGGCTGGCGAGGTGGGGCGTGTGGAGTTGGCAGTCGATAAACGGAAACTTCCAGTGGAGCGCCTGGCGCACGAGCGCGGCCATAGCAATCTTGCTGGTGTTCGGCTCGAGCGAAAACATGGATTCGCCGATGAAACATGCGCCGACGGATACGCCGTACAGGCCGCCGACCAATTTGCCGTCGCGCCACGTCTCGACCGAATGCGCATAGCCTTCGCGGTGCAGCCGGCAGTAGGCGTCGCGCATTTGGCGCGTGATCCAGGTGCCATTTCCCTTCTGCCTGGGCGCCATGGCGCATGCGGCGATGACGCGATCGAATACTGTATCCATGCGCACGTCGAACACGGCCTGTTTGATAGTCCGTTCGAGCCGGCGCGAGAGATGAAACTCCTCCGGAAAGAGCAGCATGCGCGGGTCCGGCGACCACCAGAGAATGGGATCGCCTTCCGAGTACCAGGGAAAGATTCCGGACCGGTACGCAAGCAACAATCGATTGACGCTCAAATCGCCGCCGACCGCGAGCAGGCCGTCGGGCATGGAGAGCGACGGCGGCGGAAAGGTCAGTTCGCGAGACAGGCGGAACAGAGGCATTGGGAATTTTGGATTTTGGATTTTGGATTTTGGATTGGAGAACGCAAATCGTAATTACACCCGCACATATTGCCGTCCGCCACCACCAAGCGAACATTACGGAGCAGACACGCGCCAAACCACAACGCAACTCGCGGCAATCCGAAATCCAAAATCCAAAATCCAAAATTATTCGAACGCAAAACCGATCTTTCCTTCCGATACGTCCACGGTTACGCGTCCGCCGCGCTCGAGTTTTCCGAATAGGAGTTCGTCGGCAAGGGCGTCTTTGATTTCCGTTTGGATGAGACGTGCGAGGGGGCGCGCGCCGAAGGCGCGGTCATAGCCGTGTTCCGCGAGCCACGCGCGCGCCGCATCGGCCACACTCAACGTAACCTTGCGCGCGGCGAGCTGGAATTGTACTTGTTCGATGAATTTTCCGACGATGCGCAGCATGATTTCCTGTGTAAGCGAATGGAACGAGATGATAGCGTCGAGCCGGTTGCGGAACTCGGGACTGAACGCTTTTTCGATCGCTTTCAGCCCTTTCGACGACGCGTCATCCGCGCCGGAACCAAAGCCGATCGTATGCGACGCCATTTCGCGCGCGCCCGCGTTGGAGGTCATGATCAGCACGACATTGCGAAAGTCGGCCTTCTTGCCGTTGTTGTCGGTGAGCGTCGCGTGGTCCATGACCTGCAGCAGGATATTGAAAAGGTCCGGGTGCGCTTTCTCGATCTCGTCGAGCAGCAACACGCAATACGGGTTGCGGCGAATCTCGTCGGTTAACAAGCCGCCTTGATCGAAGCCGACGTAACCCGGGGGCGCACCGATAAGCCGCGCGACGGTGTGTTTCTCCATGTATTCGCTCATGTCGTAGCGGGCAAAGTGTACGCCGAGAATCGCGGCGAGTTGCTTGGCGACTTCCGTCTTACCCACACCGGTCGGGCCGGTGAAGAGGAAACACCCCGTCGGCTTCTCCTCGTTGCCGAGGCCAGCGCGCGAGCGTTTGATTGCCGTGGCGAGCACGTGAATCGCTTCGGCTTGCCCATAAACGACGCGATTGAGTTCGTCTTCGAGCGTGCCCAACTGCACCTTGTCCGAGGACGATACGCTACGCGCGGGAATTCGGGCGATGTCGGCGACGATCTTTTCGATATCCGAAGGACGAATGGTCTTTTTCTGCGCGCTTGCGGGCAACAACTTTACCGCCGCGGCCGCTTCGTCGATAACGTCGATGGCTTTGTCCGGAAGGAACCGGTCATTGATGTGCTTTGCGGCCAGTTCCGCGGCGGCCTGCAAGGCAGTGTCGGTGTAGGTAATGCCGTGGTGCTCTTCGTAGCGCGCCTTGAGTCCGCGCAGAATGAGCACGGTTTCCTCGACCGACGGTTCGTGAATCTCAATCTTTTGGAAGCGCCGCGACAGGGCTTTGTCGCGCTCGAAGTGGTTCTTGTATTCCTCGTACGTTGTCGAGCCGATGCACCGGATGTCGCCGGAGGCGAGCGCGGGCTTCAAGATGTTCGAGGCATCCATCGTGCCTTCACCGGTCGCGCCCGCGCCGACGACCATATGGATTTCGTCGATGAAGAGAATGACGTTCTTCTTCTCGAGGATGGCGCCGATGACGGCCTTCAGGCGCTGCTCGAATTCGCCGCGAAACTTCGTTCCCGCGATGATAGCGGAAAGGTCGAGTTGCAGAATTACGGCTGCCTTCAACGCGTCCGGCACACCCCCCTGATGGATGTGCAGGGCAAGACCTTCGACGATGGCCGTCTTCCCCACTCCCGGTTCCCCGACGAAGATCGGGTTGTTCTTGCGGCGGCGGCACAGCACCTGCAGCGTGCGGCGGATTTCCAAGTCACGCCCGATGAGCGGATCGATTTTGCCGTCCGCGGCGCGCTGGTTCAGATTGATCGTAAACGCCTCGAGCGGATCGGTCAGGGGGCGGCCTTCTTCGTCAACGGCCGTTTGGCCTCCGGCGCCGGCTCCGGCCGGGATTTTCGAAACGCCGTGGGAGATGTAATTCAATACGTCGAGCCGCGAGACGCCTTCAGTCTGGAGGAAGTAGGCCGCGTTGCTGTTTTTTTCTTCGAACACCGCGGCGAGGATGTCGCCGGCGTCTACCTCCTTTTTTCCGGAAAAGCGAACGTGCGCGATGGCGCGTTCGAGCAGGCGCTCGAACGCGAGCAACTGCTGCGGCACGTAGTCGCGCTTGCCCGGGACCACCGGCACGTGATTCTGAAAATAGTCTTCGAGCGCGTTGCGCAAGTTGGTCACGTTTGCGCCGCAGTTCGTGAGAATCTCACGGCCCTGCACGTCGTCGAGCAGCGTGTAGAGCAGGTGCTCGATCGTGAGGTACTCGTGACGCCGCTCGCGCGCGAGCGCCAACGCGCTGTTGAGTGATATTTCGAGGGGTTTGCTGAACATGTTGCCGCCTAGTCCGCCGGCTCCATGGAACACATGAGTGGATACCCACTATTCCGGGCGCGGTCGTGCGTTTCCGCAATTTTGGTTTCCGCGATCTCGTGCGTGAATACGCCGCACATGCCGATACCTTTGTGGTGGATGTTCAACATGATGCGGACGGCGTCCTCGATCGGCTTGTTGTAAATGGTGCAGAGCACTTCGACGACGAACTCCATGGTCGTGTAGTCGTCGTTGTGCATGAGCACACGATACATCGGCGGCTTCTTGACCTTTTCCTTGGTCTCGGCCAGCGCCGCGTCGCCGGTTTGTGGGACATATTGGGGCACGAAATCCTACCTTTGACTTGTTCGCGAATCTGCCGTAATTCCTTCAGGGCAACGATTCGTGGATGCGCCTGCGAGAGAATCGCGTTCAATTGCATACAAAAATCATATCACAAGAGCGCAGAAGCGATGGCGGCGGGCACGACCTGCAGGGTGAAATTGTCCCAGCCGTGGGGCGATACGGCTTCACATAGCGCGCTCGCGAGTCCGATGAGCAGGCATAGGCCGGCAACTCCGGCCATGGAAAGTTCGCTGCCGTTTAACGATGCCGCGAGTAGCGCCGCGAGCGTCGATACTGCAAACACCGCGGCGGACCCTTCGAGCGAGCGGGTGCACGTAACGCCGCGCATGGATGGTACGCGGTAGGGGTGCTTGCCGAAGCGGGTGCCAACGGGCTCGCCGATGGCGTCGCCCACGCCGGTGACAAGAAACCCGTAGAGCGTGTAACCGGTAAAGAACATCGACGTCGTGAGGCCACCAAGTAACGTCGCGATATATGGCACTACAATGTAGTGCGTGCGGTACGGCGCGTCCTTTTCCCGGGCGATGGCTTCATAGTGGAGGTTGCCTTCGCCGCGCATAAGAGCATACGCGACGACGACGGTCGTCATCGCGCCGAACAGACACACCGCGCGCAGACCGAGTGTGGCCTGCAAAGCGGCGACGGTGAAGAAGATGGCGAAGTGAAAGACTTTGCGCGTATATCCCGTGCGCATGGCGACGCGCCGCTTGAGCCATCCCGCGAGAGTGAGCGCGGCGAACGCCCAGAACAACATGGGCGGCCCGTGCAGCGCGAATTCGCGCCACGTAGGCCAGTTCGTGTAGACAAAATCGATAAACGGCATCTGATTTCGCGGTTTTCCTGCTATGGTCGGAACACGCAATACTGAAGTTTACTCGCACGAACAGCCAAAATGGTGGCGGAGCGGCCAAATGGAGACGCCGCATTCGCTGCTTAATTATTGCTCAGCGCCATGCAAAAGGTGTCAAGCGTCCGACTTGCACACGCGCCCCATGTGAAGCGTTTGGCGTTCTCGCGGCCACGCGCGATCCATTGGACGCGGACATCCGGCGGCTCATTCAAAGCGTCGACAATGGCTTGCGCAATACCGTCCTCGCTCTCGCCATCGAAATACGTTGCGCCATCGCCGCCGATTTCGGGTATGGCGGCGGAGCGCGATGCGATGACGCGAGTGCCCGCTTCCTGCGCTTCTACGACGGGGCGCCCGAAGCCCTCGTAGAGCGACGGGAACACCACAAGGTCGGCGGCCTGCACCATGCCGATGAGTTCTTCGTAGGCGATGTAGTGGATGCGTTTCACGCGCGGGTGCGGGGGCGGTTCGCCTTCGCGGGGTTGGCCGCAGATGACGAGGGTGTGGCGAATGCAGTCCTTGATTCGGTCGAACGCGCGGACCAGACGCGTCGCATTCTTGTGCGGGTACGTGTTCGCAATGTAAAGGAGGAACGGTCTCTCAAGCGCACAGGGTTTGGGTGGGGCGAACAGTCCAGACAACGCTGAGTGCGCCACGATAATCTTCTCACGCGGAACGCCGAAGCGTTCGGCGATGCGCCTACGCGAGAACTCCGATACTGTCGTAATTGCGTTTGCGCGCCGCGCCGAACCACCTACGATAATGCGCTGCGCCGCGCGCGACAACCATGGGAAATCCTCCGGGAAGTCGAGGAATTGCGTGTCGTGGATCGTAACTACCTGCGGGAACGTCGCACGGAGCGGAGCAGTGTAGCCGGGCGAATAGAGAACGTCGACTCCCGCTCGGGCTGCTGCTCGTGGCAATGACGTTTGCTCGGCGACGATGCGCCGTGGCCGAGATGTGGCCGCGACGTCGATGAGCGTACGGTCGTAATCGGCGAAGGAGTCATGATTCTCGCGATTGGTGAAGACGGTCAGCCGCAGGCCTGCTTCCAGCGCCTGCAGCGCGGGCAGCAGGCTGCGCACGTAGATTTCCGTTCCCCCCACTTCGCGGGGAATCAGAAAGAGAGTGTTTACGCCGACATGCACAGTGTGTCCCGAGTTCCCCAAGCCAATTGGCGGCGGCAACCCACCGCGATGGGTGCGGCGGTCTAGAGATTCTCCAGTGCGTTTACTACTGCCTCGCCGATCCTACGGTGCAGGCGCAGGTTTTCCTCGCGGTCCGTCACCACCTCGATGATGCTCGATCCGCCCGACTCGCGTGCCCTCTGGAACGCCGCGACAAACTCGTCCTTTGTCGCCGGCCTCGAGTAAGGTAGCCCGAACATTCGCGCTGCGTCCTCAAAGTGCAAACCGTGCGGCGTCGCAAAATACTTCTCGAATACGTCGGAATGTTCGGCGATAGGCAAGAAATGAAAAATACCGCCACCATCGTTGTTGAGGAGGACTAACGTTACGCGTACTCCGTTGGATTTGAGCAAAGCTAAAGATCCCAGATCATGCAGTGCGGCGAGATCTCCGACCATTGCGGTCACGTGGACGCCCGACGCTGCCGCATACCCTGCCGCGGTAGCAACATTTCCATCAATGCCGCTGGCCCCGCGATTTGCAATGACGTGGGTGGTCGCGTGAAGGAGGCCACTGTACATCTCAAGATATCGGACCGGCATACTGTTGCCGGCAAAAATCGCTGTGAACTCGTCCGCCGGCTGCAGGCCACAAAGTAGATTTGCGACAAGTGGCTCCGTTAGTCGAGTCTCTCCGCTCAGGATTTCGGCGACAATGTCCTCAGCGCGGCGGGAAAAATCGATGATGTTCCGCACCCACGACTCCGCCTGGACAGGTTGTTCGTCTTTCACATGTGCGAGAAAACCCACCGCCGACATGCAAACGCGGTGCGTAACTATGCTGCACGGATCGACTCGCTCGAGGTGTGGGGCAATCCGCACGTAAATATGGGGCTTTACGTGGGCCAAGTGCTCCGACAGCCGCTTAGATACGATAGCCCCCCCGACGTGAACAACTGCGTCCGGACTGCAGATGTCTCGAAATCGAGGTGAGAACAGAAGAAGATCGTAATTTGAAACGGGAATTGTTCGCTTTGCATCAATCGGCTTGCTGCGCGCCGAAGAAGTAACGTCGGCAAGTAAAGGGCGCGTCAAACCCAGCTCAAGTGTATTGCCAACGCTAAACTCCGACTTCCGACAATCTTCCTGCCCTATCAAAAGCAGCACACGTTCAAGCTTTTGCAGCTCGTCGATTATAGGTGCCATGTCGTCGACATAGTAGCGGTCTTCGTCGATTACCCACGTTGTATACGGCTGGCGTGAGTCCCTCCAAGGTTGAGGCGCGTCGGATTGGATTGAGTTAAGCGGGGGCGCGAGTGGTTCTCGGTACGCGCAATTTATATGGACGGGGCCGCTCGGCGACCTTCGCGCCGCAGCAACCGCGTGATCAATGGCCGTAAGCACATACTCCGGCAAAATCGTTTCGTCCGGGCAGGGCATCGCCACGAAGTGGCGAACATACTCGCCATAGATGCGCGTTTGGTCGATCGTTTGGTTTGCGCCGGTATTTTGGAGTTCCGGCGGGCGGTCGGCGGTGAGGACAACGAGTGGCACGTAGGACATGGACGCTTCGATGAGCGCGGGGAAGTAATTCGCGACGGCGGTGCCGGAGGTGCAAATCAGCGCCGCGGGTTTGCCGAGGGCTTTCGCAACGCCCAGCGCGAAAAAGGCCGCGCCGCGTTCGTCGAAGTGGACGGTTGTTTTCGCGCGCGGATTGCGCGCGGCGGCAACGGTGAGCGGCGTCGAGCGCGACCCGGGCGAGATGACGAAGTGGTCGACGCCGTTACGGATCAATTCTTCGACAATCAGTTCCGCCCAGAGGATGTTCAAATTCGGTGCATCGGTGATCATGCGTCGAGAACAGCGGTGTATGGCGTCAGCTTGTTTTCGAGTTCGGCCCATTCTTCGTCGGGGACGGACCCGTCGACAATGCCCGCGCCGGTGTAGACGGAGAGCGTGTTGCCGGTGACAAGTGCGGAGCGAATTGCGACGGCGAACTCCGCGGAGTCGCAGCCGACCCAGCCGACGGGCCCCGCGTACCACCCACGATCGAAAGGCTCCGATTCGGCAATCCAGTCCAACGCCGTCCGGGTCGGCACACCGCCGACGGCGGGCGTCGGATGCAGTCCGCGCAACAATTCCGCGTCGGTGCCAAAATGATCGAGGATGCCTTCGATTCCGACGTAGAGATGCTGGTACTTGTCCAGGCGCATCACGCACACGTCGTCGTCGGTGTGTACCGCGGTGCATTGGCGCGCCAGTTCCGCGCGAACCGCATCGAGCACGTGTTTGTGTTCGCGGCGGTCCTTATCGCTGTTCAGCAACTCGTCCGCAAGCGCAGCGTCGACGCGCAGGTCGCCGGTGGTGGGACGCGTGCCCGCAACGGCCTCGGTACGCACGTAGCGATCTTGCCGCTTATACAACCGCTCCGGCGACACGCCGATGAACGCCACGCCGGGCTTCGGCTGAAAGCAGAATCGATACGACTTCGACGCCGAGGCGTTCAATTGGCGCAACAGCGCCACGGGATCGATGGGGGCGTCAAACGCAAAAACGCTTTCGCGCGCCAGCACCGCTTTCTCGATTGCGCCGTCGTGTATTGCCGCAAGCGTGCGCTCCATTTGCCTGATCCATTCGTTCCGATCCGGCGCGTCCGCGCGCGACTGCGGGTGCGCGATCGCCGCGGGCGCATCGAGACCTGGAAACGGCATCGCGTCCAACTGGTCCAACAATTTCGCCAGCAGGTTTTCCTGTTCATCCTTCAGCATCGCGTTGCACGCGAGGTAGGTTTGGTCGCCGCGCGACAACACCTCGAACTTCGGTAACACAAACCGGTACGCGCCGAAGGGGGCCCACTTTTCGACGGGCGGCGTGGTGAGGCTGAAGCGCATCCCGCCGTAATAGTGGAGATGCGGGTGCACGCTCGCGATGCACGCGCGCAGATGATCGAACAACTCGTCGTAGTTCGTCAACACCTCCGCGGTGATGATGTCCGCGGTGCCGACACCCGCCAACTCGAAGTGCCGCTCGCGGTCGCACCAGTACCCGCGCGATCGGTTCCCCTGCGCCTCGAGCCATGCCAGCGGATCGACGCCATCGACCGGCACTTCGCACCGGACGACGCGGCGCGGTTTCGACGAGTGCGCCGCCGAATCGAAGGCCTGCTCGAGCAGCGTGGCGAGCGCGCGCTTTGCGTGGGTGGGTTCGACGACATCTGGGTAGAGGTACGGGGTCATGACGCGAGTGCAGCCCCGCGATCATGGAGGATTTTGGATTTTGGATTTTGGATTTTGGATTGTAGCAGAGACGTTGACCTGCCTTGCACATTCTCTTGATGGCGGCGTCGACTGCAATGTATAAACGGCGAACTCACAAATTCCGTAATCCAAAACCTGAAATCTGAAATCTGAATTTGCATCACTTGTCACCCTGATAAATGGTCGCAATTCCGAACGTCACCGAATGCATTTTCACATCCGAAAAGTTCGCGTCGCGCATCATCGCGCAAAACGCCTCGCCATACGGGAATGTCTCGACCGTTTGGTTGAGATAGCGGTAGGCGTACGAATCGCCGGACACCAGCCCGCCGATGCGCGGCAAGAGGTATCGGAAGTACAGCAAGTAAGCGCGACGCAGGAGCGCGTTGGACGGAAGCGAGAACTCGAGGATGAGCACGCGGCCGCCGGGTTTCAGCACCCGGTGCATCTCGCGCAGCGTGGCGCCCACGTCTACTACATTGCGAATTCCGAAGGACATGGTCACGACATCGAACGACGCGTGGGCCGCTGCTATCCGCGTTGCGTCCCCGCGCACCATTTGCAGGGCCGAAGCCTGGCCCTTGTCCTCGAACTTCACCGTGCCCAGTTCGAGCATTTTGCGGGCCATGTCCATTCCCACGCCGGACCGCACGCGCGGACATCCGGCCCGCAGCGCCAGCAAGACGTCGCCGGTCCCGGTAGCGAGGTCCAACACGCGCAGGTCCTCGCGTTCCGGCAATAAGGTTGCCAGCCGCTTGCGCCAGGCCACGTCCTGCCGCATGGACAGCACACGGTTCAGCAGGTCGTACCGGTGGGCGATACGGTCGAACATCCGCCACACGTCGTTGCGCGCGGGCGTAGGGGGACTTTCCAGTTTTGAAACAGTCGCCATGAGAATTGACCTAGTATAGCGTATGGTATAGTCGGTTTTCGCGGCGATTCGCCCAGGTTTCAGAAGGGAACGTTTACGATGTTTGCCATCGATCTTTCGCGCTACGACCTCGTCGATCTCTCGATGCCTGTCGTCCCCAATCAGCTTACGGAGGGGCGGCCCTTCGAGGTGAAGGAAGGTCGCCTCGGCGATGGCACGCTGAAGTACGACATTGTCAACACGCACACCCACGTGGGCACGCACATCGAGTCGCCGGTCCACTTCTATTTCAGGGGCAACACGTGCACGGACTATCCGCTCGACCACTTCATGGGCCGGGCCGCGTTGGTAACGACGGCGATTCCGGAATCGGCGCAGCGTGTTACGCTCGACCACATCCGGCCGCAACTTGAACCCAAGCGGGGCCAATTCGAGATACTCTACGTGCGCAACGACACGGCGCGCCGGCCGCTGTTCATCGATCTCGATTGTGTGCGCTATTTCGCCGAATTCAATCTCAAGCTCTTCATCTTCGAGCACACCATTAATTTCGGCGACACGTCGCTCGAAGCCGGGCGCATCTTTCACGACCTGCTCCTGAGCCGCGATACGCTGCTCGTCGAGTTCCCGCAAAACGGCGCCGCCCTCACGAAGCCCGATTTCTATGTCTTCGCAGTTCCGCTGAGAATTCAGGGGATCGATTCGAGCGGGTGCCGATTGTTCGCCGTCGTCGAGCGGTAGGTCGGCACGCAATCCCGGCATAATCCGCCAGTCCACGGGAACAATATTCCGTTGGCGGGCAGGTCTCGCGAAGGCGAGATTCTCACAAGTCATTATGCACAAATATGTTACGAACAAAATGCGTTTCGGGCATGGCCATTGCTGTCGAGGTACGACCTTGAGTCGCAGGGGAGTGTTACATGGTCATCAAGCCTGTGCAACCGGCCACCCCGCCGGAACTGGGAGAGGCGCCGTCGCTGCGGACGCTGCCGTTTCGCCAAGATTCCCGGTTTATGGAGCTGCTGCAGGCGGCAACGACGGCCAAGGTTTCCGCGAGCCGTCCGCCGGTGGATCACCAGGTTCGGGCCGGCGAATCGCTCTGGAGCATTTGCCGGGACGCGCTGAAGGCGAATGGCGACGCCCCAACCAAGAGCGCGATCAATGCGGCCGTGCATCGTGTTGCGGCCTCAAACAAATTGCGTGATGCAGACGTAATTTCGGTCGGTCAGAAGCTCGACTTGTCCGAGTTGGCTGGGAATTCACCGATTGCGCGCGGGCAGATCGAATCCAGACGCGACGTTCCCCCGTTGATGCCTGCGCAAGGCGTGGCAGAGACCAACGGCGTTCCTTCGAAGGAATTCCATGCCACCGGGCCGGTCACGGCGCGCGCGCCGCTCGCGACATTGTCGGAAACGCGGCGCGGGACGGCGATGGGCGGCGCGCAACCGACGTTGCGGCCAATTTTCCACCGGCTGTCGAATGCACGGCCCATGCTGCATACGCATACGCCATTCGCGCACGTAAACGAGGCTGCCGCGGAATCGGCCAAACCGGTCGATCTCACCGCGCTCATGCAATCGATTCTCGAACCCGGAACTGCTGCGCGCGAGGCCGCGCCGGCGGCCGGTCCATGGTCAAAGCTGTTGGCGGGCGCGGGGCGATTCACGTCGGGTTTTGGCGTGCGCAGCGATCCGTTCTCGGGCAAGCCGCAATTTCACCAGGGCATTGACATCGCCGCCGCGGCAGGTACGGAGATTTATCCGTACATGCCGGGCACGGTGAAGTCCGCGGGATGGGACGGCGGACACGGAAACATGGTGGTGATTCAGCACCCGAACGGCATGGAGACGGTGTATGCGCACGCTTCCGAGTTGTTGGTGAAGACGGGCGACGTGGTGCTGAAGGACACGCCGATCGCGAAGGTGGGTTCGACGGGCCGGTCCACGGGATCGCACCTGCATTTCGAGGTGCGTCAGAACAACAAGGCGGTGAACCCGCTGCCGCTCATCAAGCAGGACTCACTCGACGTAGCCAAGGCTCTTTAGGGCGTCCACGTCTTCGTCGCTGAGCTCCGCCGCTTCGGTCGTTCCCTTGGGTGTCTTCTCGTCCCATTCATCGATAAGCGCGCGCAGTTCTGCGGCGCGCGGCTTCTCCTCGTCTATTAGATTCTTCAGTTCGCCCGGATCGGTGCGGAGATTGAAAAGTTCCGGGCCGGGCCCTCCGACGATCAATTTCCATTCGCCCTTGATTACGCTCTGGCGCATGGGTGGCCGCGCGGTCATCACGGCTTTCGCTCCGGGCACACCGGGTACCGCGCCGCCGTATGTTTCGACGACGCGCGCGCGATCCATCGGTGGCGAATGGTTGATCAGGTCAACGCCGAACATGTCCTTCATCGGGGGAAGTTCTGCGAGCGACAGAAGGGTCGGGGCGATATCGACAAGGCGGGCCGGCGCGTTCGACCGTCCGGGCGCGACACCCGGCGCGCGCAGAATGCACGGCACGCGAATGCTGTTGTGATAGAGCCTGCGACCGTGACCGAGGTATTCGTGCTCGTGGAGGCTCTCGCCGTGGTCGGCGACAAACAGAATGACGGCGTTCTCCTTCGGTAACGCGTCGAGCACTTTGCCGATCTCCGAATCCGTATACGCTACTTCGGAATCGTACCGCGCGCGGGTCGCCTCGACCTCGGTCATCTTCCATAGCGGTTTGCCGACGGGATGAAACTTGTCATGGAACTTGTATGGCGCGTGCGGGTCGCTGTAGTGAAACCACGCGAACATCGGTTTGCCCGCGTCGCGTTCGTTGAGCAGCTTGAGCGCGCTCTTGGTGACGTCGTCGGCGAAGCGTTCGGCGATCATGAATCCCCAGCGCTTGTCTTTGAACCCGTCGTCGTATACGTCAAATCCACGATCGAGTCCGGACAAGTCCGCTTTCAGCGTCCAGTTACTCGTCACGCAGACGGTCTGGTAGCCCGCCGCTTTGAATTGTTCGGTGAGCGCCGGGACACCCGGCGGCAGCGGCAGACCGTTGCGCGCCGCGCCGTTCATGCGCGGGTAGCGCGAGGTCAGCATCGCGCCAAACGACGGCGAGGTGAGCGGCACTTCGGCGACGCAGTCATCGAAGATCAGCGCATCGTTGGCGAATGCATCGATGTTCGGTGTCGTCGGGTGGGTGTAACCGTAACAGCCGAGCCGGTCAGCGCGCAGCGTATCAACCGACACAATGAATACGTCCGGCGCCGCGGACATTGCGGCCAGCAGAAACGCGATCATTGGGGCGGTTACTTCGGCGGTTCTTGCGCAGGCGCGGCGGGAGCTTCGGCGGGCGGCGGGGTTGCGGCCGGGGCTTCCGCGGCGGGCGCATCGGCCGGCGCCGATTCCGGCGGATAGGTGATGCTCCACGAGGTGGTCGCGGTCAAGGGGCCAATCTCTTTTTGGCCTTTCTTGACGTTGATCGCCTCGCCCTTCGCGTTATACGCGGTGATTTCGAGCGTGAAATTCCCGGGCGGCGCCATGAACGGCACGCGCACGGAGTACGACCAGATGCCATCCGCCGCTTTTTCGTCGGGGGCCACACCATCATCACGCATCTTGAACTTCATCCGCTGGTCTTCGGCGACGGTCGCCACGACACGCTGTACGATCTTGTGTTTGTCGACGACCTTGACGGTAATCGTCGCATTTTCGCCGGGCTTTAACGCGGCGGGATTTATGACGGCGTCCTGAAGTTTCGGCTGACGGCCCATCGTATTGCAGCCGGTCACAGCCAGCGCGAAGAAAATCGCAGCGGATACCCCCGCAAACCGCATCATTTCACGTTTCTCCACTTGGGTTACTCGTATAGCGCGTGGGAATGAGACCGCCCAACACGCGAAACCGCACACATATGGCGGACCCGTCGTCTAGCCTATCGAACCACGCCAATCGAGTCAAAAAAAGCGTGCCGCGTTACGAGAACGCGGCACGCGCGGTTTCGGTTGACGGTTACTGCGTCTTGGCCGCCAGCGCCTTCTCGACGGCTTCGGTCACTTCGGTGTCCGTCGGCTTCACCTTGGGTTCGTAACGGGCAACGACCTTTCCGTCGCGGCCGACAAGAAACTTGGTGAAATTCCACTTGATGTCGCCGCCGGTGGCCGGGTGCTTGGAGGAATCCGTTAGATATGCATACAACGGGTCTTTGTCGTCACCCTTCACGGGAATCTTCGAGAACAGAGGAAACGTCACGTCATACTTGGACGAACAAAACGTCTTGATTTCGTCGTTGGTGCCCGGTTCCTGCGCGCCGAAATCGTTGCTCGGAAACGCGAGCACTTCGAGCCCTTGATCGTGGTACTTTTTGTAGACCGCCTCGAGATCGGTGTATTGAGGTGTATACCCGCATTTTGACGCCGTGTTAACGATCAACAGTACCTTGCCGTTGAATTTGTCGCCCAGTTTTGTTTCCTTACCGTCGATGTCCTTCACGGTGAAATCGAGCACACTGGCCGCCGCAGGCTTGTCATTGGCGGATTCCTCGTCGTCTTTCTTGTCCGCAGCCGACGCTCCCACCGCGACGGCCACCACCGCGACATATGCGATTAATCGAGACATAGTGCTACAGCCCTCACCTGTTATCAGTACCTTTTGCACCAGAGACCGAATCCATATCCTACCATAGTTCTTGCCCGGTCACGAGCCGTCGAGACGCTCGTGACACCACGGCACCGTGTACGATGCCGACGGCATGACGTAGTACGATGCCTTATCGGGGAGTTCATTGCGTGCGATGCGCAGCGCCTCTTCGAGGGACGGCGCGCGCCGCGCGCCTATTAAGGCGACGGCGTCGTCCGGCAGTTCGGTCACCATGATCGCGGACGGCGACTTCTCTCGCGTGGACAGTGCGGTCTGCCCGTAGATTTCGCTCTGCTTCCGCAACGAGGCGATAATCGCTTCCACGCCGCCCAGGCGCAACCATTTTTCGATTTGCTCGCCGCCAAGGCCTTCCGCGCACGGAGCGAGGTAGACGATGCGGCCGCCGGGTTTCATCGCCTGGTAGGCGTTGTACAGCGCCTTGTGCGACTGGACGTAGTTGCGCGCGGCCCCGGCGCTCGCGATCACGAGATCGGCGCGCTCGGCGATAGGAACCGAAAAGAGGGAACGCGCAAATTCAGCGCCCTTCCGGTGCGCTTGATCGAGTTCGCCGACAAAAAGCCCAGCAATGCGCCCGTGCCGGTTCATGACTGTATTGATGATTCCGTGGACACGCGCGAGCTTCGCCGCTTCGAGCATGTCCTCCGCGACGGGATTGCCGTCGAGGACGCCGATGCGCACGTCGGGATGCAGCCGGCCTTCGGTCGGGTGGAGGTTCATGGCGTGGTTGTGCGCGATCGTCCGCGCGGAGGCAAGTCCCGGCACGATAGATTTTCTGCCGCCGCCAAAGCCGCCGAAGTAATGAAGCACAATCGCGCCGGTCGCAACGATATGGTCGCACTCGACCGCGAGGCGGTCGAGTTCAACAGGGGTGCCGCGCGAGGTGGCGCCGATATACACGTGCCGGTCATCGTTGTACGCCTCGCGCGTATAGGCGCGGTCCCTGAACCGCGCGTACACCTCCGGTCCCAGGATGGACCGCTGCTGATCAGGGGTCGGCACGCGGTGGGTGCCGCTCGCAAACACGAAGCGGATGTTCGCGTCGCGCACGCCTACGCGTCCCAATTCCGACAGCAGCGCGGGGAGATACTCGTGAACGCCGGTTTGACGGTACGCGTCCGAGACCACGACCGCCACGGACGCGCCCGCCCGGACCCCGTCAAAAAAATGCGCCGCCATGCCGATGGGCCTGGCAAGGCCTTCACGCAGGGCGGCTTCGACGTCATCGAGCGCAGGGGCGTCTGCAATTTCGATGACACCGAGCGATCGGCCCCAAGCCATCTCGGCGCACAGGCGACGTTGACCGTATGGTACTTGTATTAAGGTCATGATCGAATTGTACTCGAAACGGGATATTTAGCCGCGAAACCCCTTGACGAAAACGGCAAGGGTCATTAGGATTACCCCCGGAGCGAGCATTATGAAGCAGGAGTCTGCCTTTCATGAGTGCTTCGCTGTTCGTGTCTTTTCCTTCCGGGCCCGGACCACGGCGCTTTCGGGCGGTCCCGCTTTCAAGCCTGCGTGTTGACACGATCGCGCGGTTCGAAATCCATATTCGGACGCAGCATCAACCCGATCCCGTCTTATACCGCGCGCGCGAGCTGCCGATAACCGCGCAAACACTGCTTGTGCTGAGGGACCGCGGACATAAGGAGGTATTGGTTCCTGCCGATCAGGAACCGGAGTACCAGCAGTACATCGAGGAAAACCTGGGATCGATCCTGAGCGACGAATCGATTCCGATCGAGCAGCGGTCGCAGGTACTCTACGAGTCGGCGACAAACCTCATGCGGTACGTGTTCGAGGCGCCGCGGTCGCCCGATATGGTGAAGCGCAGCAAAGACATGGTCGCCAACGCGTCCGCGTTTTTGCAGAACGAAAAAGTTGCGTTCGAGCACCTGCTGTCGCTCGTTTCGTTCGATTACTACACATACACACACAGCGTGAACGTGTTCGTGTTCAGCTACATGCTGGCGCAGTACGCCGGGTTCACCGACCCTGCATTGCTGCGCGACCTCGGAGAAGGCGCCCTCCTGCATGACGTCGGGAAGAGCAGATTGGACAGCTCGATCGTCCAATGCGCGGGGCCGCTGACCGACGCGCAGTGGGCGGAAATGCGCAAGCACCCCACCTACGGCTACGAAATTCTGCGCGACCACAATGCGTTCGGCGCGCTGGCGCTGGATATCGTTCTGCACCATCACGAGAAACTCGGGGGAGGCGGGTATCCCGACGGGCTCTCGGGAGATCAGATTCATCCGCTGGTACGCATCTCGACCATCGCGGACATATTCGACGCGATGACGACCCGGCGGTCGTACCGGGACGCGATCGATTCGTTTCCGGCGCTCCGGACGATGCGCGATGAAATGGCGAACGCGCTCGACCCGACGTTGTTTCGTCAATTCGTCGAGATGATGGGCAATCCGCGCGGAATCAGGGTCGCGGCATCGTGAACACAAACAGCATCGGACGCCTGTCTTCGGCGTTCGCTTCTCGCGCGTTGCCGTTGTTGTCCAGTACGATGTACAGGCGCGCCGCGTCCATGGCCAATCCTTCCGCCGTACCGAACCGGCGGTCGGCGTAGCGGTATTTCGGACTATCGGCGGTTTCGCGAAAGGAGCGCCACGGCTTTACGTCAATCCTCTTCCCGTCGCGGACAATTGTCGAAATTATCTCGGCATTGCGTTCGAGTGCGTAGAGCGCACCATCGAACGCGCAGAGGTCGGTGAAATCCGGGAAGCGGATGCCGCGCGGTTGCACTGAAGGTTCGTTCAACACGAATCCTTCGACGAGCGGCGGGGTGTTTTCGATGCCAACGTACAAGAGGCCGCGCGGCTGACGTTCGGCGCAAAGGATGAACTGCGCATCATCGATGCGCGCCAGGCCCTCGATATATCCGCCGCGAAACTTGAACAGCCCCGCGGCTTCTCCCGGCGCCTTGAGGCTTGGC
The DNA here is from genome assembly GCA_013359265.1 of Candidatus Hydrogenedentota bacterium. Taxonomy (NCBI): domain Bacteria; kingdom Pseudomonadati; phylum Candidatus Hydrogenedentota; species Candidatus Hydrogenedentota bacterium. The sequence goes on along the minus strand of JABWCD010000040.1, from coordinate 22,436 downwards.
GTAATCCATGCGCACCGTTTGCCATCCGCGGAAACATGCAGGATGCGAAACTGCGATTCGCTTGCGAGATAGAAGTCCCCCGCGTCGTCCACGGCGATGCCTTCGAAATCGGCGCGCGCGCCGTCCGGTACCGAAACCGGGACTGCCGGTTCGAGGACGGCGCGCTCGGCTTCGATTCTCAGTTTGTAGATGAACGTGTCGTGATTGTCGGATACGGTAAAAAGTTCGCCATTTCGAATGCCGAGTCCGGACGGTTCGGCGGACTCCAAACCGTCAATGGGTAACGCGCGCTCGAGCACAAGCTCCGCGGGCCGGGGCGAAACGTCCGCCACCGCGTTAAGCTGAACAGCGAAAACGATTGCGAATACTTTGATTGCGCGCGACATCTGCCCGCTAATGGTGTGAGAAACAGCGCTCGTGCGTGAACAGCATGGAGACGTTCGCCTCGTTGCACGCAATGATCACGTCGTGATCGTTGACGCTGCCTCCGGGCTGTACAAAGGCCGTGATGCCCGCGTTGATCGCCGCGTTCACCGCGTCACGGAACGGGAAGAACCCGTCCGACGCGAGCACCGCGCCCGCGAGCGATTCGCTTCCTTTGTATTTCGCCTTCGCCTTGGCGATCGCCTGCTCGACCGCGCCTACGCGGTCTTGTTCGCCCGTGCCGACGGCCAACGTTTGGCCGTTCCGCGCGATGACGCATCCGTTCGAGCGCACGTGGATATTCACGTACCATGCGAACAGCAGGTCTTCGAGTTCGCGTTCCGTTGCACCGCGCGCGACGGTAACCTTGCCCACGCTTTTGTGTTCGGCGCTCGCGTTGTCCAAGTCCGCCGTGCTGCGCACACGGGACAGGTACGGCATGGCCAGCACGATGCTGCCGTCGTCGAACACCTTTGCCTCCAACACGTCCGTGGCGTCGCCGACGTACTTGGGCAGCATCGAGAATCCGGGCAATCGGATAATCCGAATCTCTTTGTTGCGGCGGAATTTCTCGAAATCGTTGAACGCGGCGAGCGCGTCGTCGTCGAAGCCCGGCGCGGCGACGCCTTCCACGATTGTCTGCATGATCTCGTGTGCGGCCGCGGCGTCCACCGTGCGGTTGAACACGACGACACTGCCAAACGCCGCCTGTGCATCCGCGTCGCGTGCACGCTGGTATACCTCGACCAACGGCATTTCCCCTACTTGAATCGCGACGCCGGAGGGATTGCAGTGCTTCATCACGGCGCACGCGGGCCGTTGCATGTATTTCAGAATACCAACGGCGTGGTGCATGTCTTCGATGTTCGTCTGCGACAATCCGCTCTTGCCCGTCTTCAGGATTTCATATGCACCGAGCACGAGCCGCTTGCCGTCTTTTGGACGGTAAAAGGCGGCGGGTTGGTGCGGGTTTGTGCCGTACCGCAAGTCTTCGATTTTTTCGTAGGCCCGCCCGAGAAACTCGAACTCCGCCGGAAACTCGCCCACGTTCCGCGTGCGGTACATGTCTTTGCTCATGATGTCCCCCGATAACGGTTATTCGTGCGATCGCAGCATAGCGCCGGCACGACTTGCATGCTCGTGCGCTCCCGCGTCGCCGTGCGCGTCGAATAAGCGCATAGCCTGCCAAACGCGTCGGCGAAGGGTCAAACCCTTCATATATATAGCCCAGCGTGTTGCACTCTTGGAATCGGGTTTCGGGTATCGGGTGTCGGGTTTCGGGAATTCAAGAGGAGGAAGTAGCCGCGAAAGAGCGCGGGGAACGCATAGGTAGTCGGAGTCGGGTGGCGAGTGGCGCGGTACGTGGGAATCGGGGGCTGACGGTTCCGGCGGGTATGTCGTGAGCATGGGTTGACGCGTGAGGATTGCGACGACGATTCGCAGCACTCCATGTGAATGGTGGAGGGGGCGCGTTTTTTTTGACGGAACAGGGGGGTGGTTGAGCCGAAATCTTTGTAACCTCAGTGATTTCGTGGAGGCGTCCGATTTCGCACCGGGTGCAGGGGGGTACTCGACAATTTGACGATTCAAGGGGGTGTCGGGTTAAGAGGGTCGTTACTGCTGATTTCATGGACGTCTCCGATTCTGGATCCTGGGGGCGGTGTTGAGGCAGGGCACGAAGCTGATTCCGCGCTCCGCGAGAGCAATGCTCCCCTATATGATAGCCCAGCGGGTTGCAGTCGGGAGGAGGAGTCGGCAGTCAGAAGTCAGGAGTCAGAAGTCAGAAGTCAGGAGTCAGAAGTCAGGAGTCAGAAGTCAGAAGTCAGAAGTCAGAAGTCAGAAGTCAGGAGTCAGGAGTCAGGAGTCAGAAGTCAGAAGTCAGAAGTCAGAAGTCAGAAGGACGTACCATGGAAAGCGCGGATTCGAGGCTGGCGCTGCAGTTGGTTGGGAGCAGAAGATGGTAGCGCCAACTTTGGGAAACGAGGGTGATTTGGTTGACGGGAGACAGGAGGGGATCGCCGAGCTTGAGTTCTGTTGGGCACGAATTAACCCCTGTTTGGTTGACATGGGTTATGAGCAAATGCGAAGGTCCGGGAAGTCGCGTTTGAGGCTTGTTTGCAAGACGAGGGGTTTTGATGGAAAGGCGCAGTTTTGGCCTGGATCAGTCAATATAGAACTAGAACGACAGATTTCACGAATTACGCAGATGAAGAATTGTTTGTGGGCGGAGGGAAGCCGGGGGTAAGGGTTGCGGCGATGGGGGTCAGATGGGCGCTCTCGGGTTCGCTCGCGGGCAGAAGTGATGGGGGCGTGAGTTTGATGACGGGCTGTGTGCAGAGGGCGCAGCGTCTTGTTGCCCGGGAGCGGCCTCTATTTCACGTGGCCAGCGCGTTGCCCCAGGACGGTCGTCGTACTCCACCAACCTCGACGGGGCGACTTTGCGAGTTCGCGTCGAATTGATTGCGCTTGTGTATCTGTGTTGGAGTACTGTAATTCGTAGTCTGTCCCTGAATTCGAACGGCCTCGCGTACCCTGCGCCGAATACGGTGTTGTCGGATTCAGTTGGTTGAAGAAGCGCAGATCGGCTACACGGAATACGGATCGTAAAATGTTCGCACGACCTTGCAGTTCGTGCCGCCGGCGTTTTTACACGTTTTTTTGGCCTGTTTCTTGGCCTTCTTCCTCGACGCCTTCTCCCACGTAATCCCCGAGTGCCCTGAGTTGTCTTGTGCGATCGCCCCCCAGCCGAGGGTATCCACGCGCGTAATACGATGATTGCAGTCAGTGCCGCCCCTCGACTTGCAGTCGAGCTCGCCAGCGGCCCTGGCCGCATCGCCGGTCGTGCCTACGCCGACACCCCAGATCGAGGCGTCGTTGCTATCTTGCCAAATCGAGTTTGCGGCCCACACCTGCGTAGCGGCAATGGCGACGCACACGAGTGCGGCAACCGGCACGGCAAACAAGGACACCCCATCGAACTTCCGGCTAGCGTTTCGCATGGATGCAAACATGTCTCTTTCTCCTCGGAGATTCGACTTGCATTGGCGGCCGTACTTCACGAACTGCACCGGCGCGCGGGACGCCGCGCTTTCAGCCTCAAGGCGGCGAAGCCAATTATAGTACAGAATTCGAGTAATCCTACTCAAAATAACAGATGGCTGTTTGAATTCCCCGCCTGAATTCCCCCCTTGCGTTTTGCGGGAAAGTTTCACGTCGTAGGGCTGCGCGTTGGGAAGGAAGTCGTGTGGCTGATTCCACAATTGCGCGGTTGCGCCCGATTTTGCCTTACCGAACGGGTTGTCCTATGCTGGTAGTGAGTACGAGGGCTCGGGTATGACAAGCCAAGCCGACGAACTACGCCGGGAGATCGACTACCTCATGGGGCGAGTCAAGGACTTGTCCCACCGACTGGAGCGATTCGAGAAAGCGTCCGCGGAGCCTGCTGCCCCGCGTGCATCGCAACAGGAATCCGTGGCATCCGAGGTTCCGCCGCCCCTACCCGAATTATCGGCACCGCTTCCGCCACAAGCGCCCGCCGCACCGGCAAGAACCGAGCCAGCCATTGGTACCCGGATAAGACCCATCTTGCCGTCGGGCTGGGAGATGTCGCTCGGCACCTATCTGCTGCCCCGAATTGCGTTGGTCTTGGGCGCGATAGCCGCAGTGTACTTTCTCGGCACCGCGATGGAACGTTGGGGGCCCCACACCCGAGTCGCTATCGGATACGCCGTATGCCTTGGGTTTCTTGGCACGGGATGGTGGCTGGAGGGGCGTTATCCGTTGTACGCGCGCATTCTGTATTCGGGCGGACTGGCAATGAGCTACTTCGTTACCTTCGCCGCCCATTTCATCGAGTATGCGCGAATCATCGAGAGCATCGCGCTGGGTCTGGCGCTGCTTGCGGTGGTGGTGGTGTTCTGGGCATTCGTCGCGCACATTCGGCGTTCCATCACCGTGGCGTATCTTGTCACGTTTCTCGGCCATCTCACCGTCATGCTCGCAACCATACGCGGCGAACATCTCGCGCCGTATTCGATCGCCGGCATCGTGGTACTTGCACTTGGCAACGCCTACTTTTTGCTGCGGCACCGATGGTACTACGTGGCGGTACTTGGCCTTGCGGGCTGCTATGCGAACCACGTGGTGTGGGCGCTTACTGTTGAATCCCGCGGGTTGGCGCGGGACTTCTGGATTTCGACGGGATTCCTGGCGTCGTACTTTGCGATTTACGCCGTGACCGAGTTTTTCACGCCGGAAGCCGTCCGCCGCAAAGCCGTGCCGACGTGGTTCAGGACGTTATTCTTGACGGCCAACTCCGCCGCGTTCTTCGCTATAGGTTCCGCGACGGTATATCACTTCGAGAACTATTCACGCGGGCATCAGGATATTTTCAGTTTCTGTTTTGCGTTGGCGTTGACGCTGTTGGGCCTTGCTTATCTCCGGTGGCGCGAACGCGATCCCCTTTTCAATGCGTACCTTGCCAAGGCCGTCACGGTCGCCACGCTTGGCCTTGCCGCGCGTTACGGGAGCGCCGGCGGCGAGCACGCGGAATTGTCGCCGTGGCTCGCGGTCGAGACGGTCGCACTTCTGTATTCGGCACGCCGGTCCGGTCTCGTGGTGACCCGTGTGCTGGCGTTTTTCGTTGCTTTAGTAGCATTTTTCTATACCGCATTCGTGACTTTTGCCCTTCCAGCCGCGGCGTATGGAAGCGACTTATATTGGCGATTCGTTGTCCAGAGTCTGTTGACGGTAGCGGGGTTCCTCGTCGCGTCGGTGTTATACCAGCGTACCGATTGGTCAATTCGGTCACCGCGAACGCTGCCTGTGGCGCAAGAGACGCTTGGCCTCTTTTGGCAACTTGATTTGATAAGCGAGCGTCCGCCCGGCGCGATGCCAAGACCGTATGGCGGGCTGCAATTTCCTTTCATATACGCGATTGGTGGCGCTGTTCTGTACGTGACCTGGCTTCGAGTGCTTTTCGCTGACGGCGACCGATCATTGCCGCTCGCCGTATTGACGTTCGCGCTCACGTTGACCGCGGCATGGCTGGCGTCACGTCCGCTCGGCCTTGCGGCAATGATTTTGAGTGTGACCACCTTGGCGTTGGGAACATACGAGATTAGCGCGGAACGAACCGCGCCAGCTTGGTTAGCGATGATGGCGACAGCCTTTATTTTCTCGTCCGCCGTTCGTTCGGATCGCCGGCTTGTGCAAACGAATGAAGGTCTGGTCTTTCACCAGCACGACGTTGGCGCGTATTTGCTCTACGCGGCAACGGGCCTGCTGGGTGGCTGCTTGCTTGTGCGAGAATTCACGGTGGCCGGGGCGCCAACCGCCCATGCCGCCGCCGCACTGGCCGGCGCCGCGTGTATTGCGGCGGCGCTGACGCAATTACTCCATCGCGGCGCGCTTACATGGACGGCCACCGGCCTACTGCTTTGGGCATCCTGGGCGTGGCTGATCGGCGGCGACCTGCGCACGCAGTACACCTGGCACTTCGTCGCATTCGCGGTTGCGATCATTGCGCTGTCCCTTGACCGGTATGTCGCGCGGTTGCGCCTGCAACAGGAGGTAGGGCCTGCAGGAAGCCTGCTAATCGTCGCGGCAGCCATCGTGCTCGCGCGTTACATTGACCTCGTCGCGGCGCCGGGCTACCGGTTCGCATGGTTCGCGCTGCTCGCCTTTGGTTTTCTCGGGTATGGTCTGGTCTATCGAGAGATAATTGCCGGCGCCGTGGCGATAATCGGCGCGGCATGCGCGTCGGTTTGGCTCGTCGATTACAGCTACACCCCTTCTCTCGCATGGCAAGCGCTGGTCGCTGACTCGCTGCTGCTGACCGCATTCTGGCTGACATGCGAACGGATAGCGGCCCGCTGGCGCAGCGACGGAAGCAACGCCGCGGTGTTGCCGCTTCGCGATTTGCTTCCGTATGCCGCCGCCGCCCTGCTCGTCCATCTGCCGTGGCGAGTGCCGCTTGAAGGCGCGTACCTTACCAGTTCGTGGACGGTCCTGGCTTTTCTACTGGTCGCCATCTCGTTGCCATTCCGCCAAGACCACTACCGATATGCCGGCCTCGCGGTGTTTGCCCTCGCCATTGGCCGCGCATTCGTGGACATAAACTCGGCGCTCAGCGGCTTCAACAAATCCGCCGCGTTCGCCGTGCTTTGCTTCGTCCTCCTTGTCGTGGCGTACGGTTATCACCGGGCCATGTTGCACATTACCGGTGGCCCCCACGGATTAGCGGGACAGAAATAAGACACACAACCAGGAAGTAGTAGTCGCGCCGCACTGCAACGCGATTGGAGCAATTCAAACTTGAGCTCACCGACTGTTTCGCGCTCCTGCTCCTGAGGCGTCATCGTGCTCGCACTCGATTCTCGAAAAGATCGAGTACGATGAGGAGCACGAGCACGCGGTGCACCCAACCTTGAAATGCGCTAGGCGTTTGGGCTGCGGATGGGTCGTGAAGTCTTCGGGCCGCAATTGAGCGTCGGGTGGCCGCGTGGCCGCCTTTCCAGGCGGCGCATTTGGGGGGAACAATGAGCACGCGTACCGCGGGGATTGTTTTGGCTGTTGCCATACGCGTGGCCGCGTCGGCCAGTGAAAGTAGCGTCGACCTATCGGCGCGCGCGGCGTTGCACCCGATTGTGCTGGAGCGGCCGGGGCCAGATTTTTTTGAAGGGGCGTTGTTGGGCAACGGCGGATTGGGCGCGGTCGTCACGACGCGTCCCGATGCGGTGGTCGTACACTTCGGGCACAACGACGTTTGGGACATTCGCATAGCGGAAGACAACCGCGAGAAGATTGGCACGTTCCAGGAAGTGTTCGCGAAGGTGAAGGCCATTCCGAGCGACGCGCCGAGTCTGGATACGGACCCGTGGTACCGCGAGTATCTGCGTATGTCGCGGGAGAATTACGACAAACCTTATCCGAGGCCGTTTCCCTGCGGGTCGCTGTTGTTGGGATTCGATCGGCGCCGTGTGGAGTTGTTGGGATACCGGCTCGATATTGCGACGGGCATGTGCGCGGTCAACCTTTTGATCGAGCGAGCGCCCGCGCGATTGCTGCTTTTCGTCGATATGGAGGCCGACCGGCTGTGGGCGCGGCTGGTTGATGCCGAGAGCAAACCGATTCCCAATTGCTTCGGGCGGGTGCGCCTGATTCCGGATCCGGACACGCCAACGGACATTCCGCCGTATCAAACGAGCGGGAATGAAGTCGAATCGACGCTTTCGTTTCGTCAGGTGTTGCCGTTCAACCGCCCGGTTGACGGCAAGCCCGGCGTAGCCAGCGAAAAGGACCGTGCGTTTCGATTGTCGGTACGGTCGAGCGGACGTCTCGTAGCGACAGAACGGTTGGATTGGGAGGGCCGTCCAGAGACGATGGGGTTGTTGGAGCGGTCGATACTTTCGTCCGATCCGTTTTTGGCGTGCGTGCAACTCGATGAAGGCCTCGCGGTGGACGTGGGCGAACCCGCGGGAAGGGTACCGGCTCCATCGAGCGATGCGTTCGCGTTGGCGGTGAAGCGCTCGGAGGATGTCTGGCAAGCGTACTGGGGCCGGTCGGGCATTGCCCTCGATGACGAGTCACTCGAGCGCGTCTGGTATTGGAACCATTACTTCCTGAACTGTTCCGCGAAGGCGGGGGTAAATTGCCCTGGCCTGTTCGCCAACTGGAGTTATCGCCGGATCGGCACAGCGTGGCACGGCGACTACCACATGAACTACAACGCGCAGCAGGCGTTCTGGCTGCCGTTCTCGAGCAACCGTGTCGAGAAGAACCTGCCGTACGTGGAACTGGTCGAGCGATTGCTGCCGGTCAGCCGGACATGGGCGCGCGAGTACTACGGTCTGCGCGGCGCGTACTTTCCGCACTCGGCGTATCCGGTCGAAATGACGATGTCGCCGTATCCCGTGCCGACGTGGGGATGGGAAATCTGCGAGACCCCGTGGACCGTCCAGGGACTGTGGTGGCACTACCTCTACACGATGGACGACGCGTTTCTGCGCGAGAGGGCGTTTGTGCCGATTCGCGATGCGGTGCTGTTTCTTGTGGACTATATGAAGCGTCCGGAAGCGCATGGACCGCAGTGGGGTGACGACAGGTACCACGTATTTCCGACGGTGCCGCCGGAACTGTATGGGCTGCGGCCCGGCTTCAAGTACAACCGCGATTGTTTGGTAGACTTGACGCTGATCAAGTTTGTGATGAAGGCGTACCTCGAGGCGACGCGGGTGCTCGATATTGAGAAGGGCGAGGAGGAGACGATTCGTGACGTGCGGGACATCCTCGACCACTTTCCCGAGTATCCGACCGCGGAGTCCCCGCGCGGACGCGTGTTTGTGTCGGTGCCGGGCGAGCACTCCGAGGTTGTGTACAACGTGCCGAACAGTCTCATGACGGTATTTCCCGGCGAGGACCACGGGCTGCATTCGCCAAAGGATGTGTTTGACATCCTGGTCAATTCGTATCGAAACCACCGGAACGAGGGCGGCAACGACCTGGTATTCCTCAATCTTCAGGCCGCGCGGCTTGGCTTGTTGGACTTGGAGCGTTTCAAGCGGCAAATCGACTATTGCCTGCTGGAAAACGGCACGTGCACCGACATGGTGATGCAAGTCCACGGCCGCTACGACGACACGACGCCGTTCGACTTCATGCGGCCAATGGGCATCTGGTTCGAGAATTTCGGATTACCGGTCGTGATCAACGAATGCCTGATGCAGAGTTACACAGGCACGATTCGCCTGTTTCCGAATTGGCCGCTCGACCGTGCGGCTTCTTTCGAGACATTGCGGGCGGTTGGCGCGTTTCTCGTGAGCGCGTCCTGCGCGAATGGAGAGGTGGAGCACGTGCGGATACTCAGCGAAGCGGGAAGCACGCTCCGACTCGTGAATCCGTGGAAATGCGCGGTCCGAGTATCGTCGGGCGCGGGCGCTACGACGGCGTCAGGCGAATTACTCGAAATACGCACGAAAGCCAGCGAACCGATTTACCTCGAGCCGGAGCCGGAAGCCAACTCTTAGAGCCTCTAACATTAATGCTGAAACCCCTTCAGGGTACATTCCCTAATGCGGGTGGTTGGTACCCAGGGTAGCCCCGCCTGCGTCGAAGCGACTTCGGCGGGCCAACCCCTAGGCTGCGCGCCGAAACCCCTTCGGGGTAAACGCAAAGACGTTATTATTGTTAGAGCCTCTTAGATTCTGCCGCCGCCGGGTATCGAAGCGACCTATTGCCGGAGTGAGGCGCGTTTACGCGGGCGATTGCATCAGCGCAAGAACGAGCGGAAATCCTCCGGCAGCGCTTCGAGCGCGGTGAGGTTGCCCAAGGCGGCGTAGCGCGCGGCGCGAACGGCCTCGAGCGCGGCCAGCGCCGTGGCGTCGCGCTCGCAGAGGGGCCGCAGGGCCAGTTCGGCGGCGCTCACCTGTGGCGCGATGGCGGGATCGAGCGGCATCAATCGACGCAGCCACAGTACGATGCCGCTGGCAAGCGCGCCCGGGTCTTCCTTCAGCGCAGGCACCAGCATCGGAATAAGACCCGCGCTGACCATTGCCTCGCGCAGCACGTCAGCGACGAGCGCCGCCCGTTGCAGCGTGTCTGGAGCGAATGCGGTGTACGCGTCGGACATCGCAGCCATCGCCTCGCCGACAAGATTGAGCTGAAGGTAGGTTGACACGCGCAACGAGTGGGCGCGCACGTGCTGAGCATCCCGCGCGATCGCGGATTCGCACGCTTCGATGGTTTCGAAGCGGCGCTCCTTCTTCAGATGGAGAATCGCCGCGTTATAGTGCGCGTCCGCGGCGAGCCGCCGCATGCTCTCGCCGGTTGCCGCGCTGCACGCTTCGGCGACTGCGGTATAGGCGGTCTGCGCTTCGTCTTCCTTGCCGAGTTGCGCGAGCGCGAACGCGGCGTTGAACTGCGCGCTTACAATCGCCTCGGTGAAGATGCTGTCGATGTCCTGCGGGGAACACGCGAGCAGCGCGCGGCATACGTCGAATGCGTCTCTACCGCGGCCGAGCGCGATCAGACTCGAGCTCTTGTTGACGAGGGCCATCGCGACGCATGCGAGCACGTTCGCGCGGCCGTCTTCGCCGTATTGCCGCACGAGCGCATCCGCCACGCCAATGGATTCTTCGTGGCGCCGCAGTCGCGCCAGCGCGTACGAAGTGTTCAGCAGCGCGCCGGCCGCGACTTCCGCCGATTCGCCCGAGCGCAAACGCCGGGCCAGTTCCTGAAACATGTCCAGTGCCGCGTCATAGTGGGCGCGTTTAAGATGCGACGACCCCCTGCGGAATAGTGAATCGTCGCTTTCAATTCCAAGAATGGGCGCCGTGTCTTCGAGTTCGAGCAACGCTTTGCGCGCCTCGGCAAGCGCCTGCATGCCGTTGATCGATGCTTCCGCGTGCGTAAACGCCACGAACGACGGTGGATCGGCCTTGCGTCCGTCCGCGGGGTCGCCTTCGACGTGCGCAACGTAGAACGACGCGGGCGTTGTCGGCACGTATGACTTAATCTGCGCGAGCGACTGTACGCGCCGCCAGGTGCGCGTCAGGGCGCTCGACTCTACGCGTGGCGCGGCGGGTTCCGGTTTGGCCGTCCGCAGGTGCGGTTCGGCCTCGGTCTGGTCTTTGAAGAGCACAAACGCGGGGGGGAGATTCAGTACCGGGTTCGGCTGCGCGCCGCGCGGGCTTTCCGCGGCCAGCGGTTCGGGCACGGGTTTCGACAGGGTCTCCAACACGTTCGCAGCGCGCGCCAGTTCGTCGTCGGCGTCGCTCGCCTGCAATGACTCGTCCGGCACCCCAGTGTCGTCGGCATCGGTCGATTCGATCCACAAGACGGTAGGCACTTCACGCACGCGGTCCGGCGTCCAGACGCCCGGTTGAAAGCGCGCCATCCAGTCGATTGTGTTGTGTATCAGGAACGGGTTCTCGCCCGTCGTCGTCGCAACTGCCTCCGCCACCTCGTGAAGGTCGGAACACGGCACGGATTCGCCCTTCAGCAGGCACGCGGCAAGGTACTGCGCGTCGTCGTGACTGAGCGGCGGCACGTCGAATTTCGAGAACGCGGCGTAGAGCGTGCTGCCCGGTTGGTCGCCGTAAGTGGCGCGTAACGCCTCATCGAGCTCGCCGGACCCGCTGATAACGCACCGCAGGCGCGGCCAATCGTTTGGAAACGCGGCAACCGCGTCGATGAAGCGGCGCGTGGTATCGCGCGCGCCCGATTGGTGCAACCGGTGTACGAACGCGCCGAACCCGTCAAGTATGAGCGTGGGCACGGTCGCGCCACTGTGCATGGAAGCGTGCTGGAGCGTGCCGTTGAGCACCATCGCCCAGGGCGCGGCGGGTTTGCCGTCCGTATTGGCCACGCCCAACTTCGTGTACCACTGGTCGACGCGGGCGTACCAATCGCGCGGAACGACACCGGCACGGCCCAGGGCCTGCGCGATGCGCCAGACCAATTCGGGTACGGTCTGGCAGGCGCCTGTATCGATGAGGACGGGTGATACCCAGTCGGGGTGCCTGGCTGCGGCAAGCTTGAGGGTCCACGTCTTTCCCATGTGGCGGGCGCCCGTGACGCAGACGCACCCGTCCCGGACCAAGTCCCAAAGGCGCGCGACGAGTTCTGCCCGGCCGACCACCAAGTCTGGCGCGCGCGACTCGTCCAGCGTTCCGACCAGGATCGGCAGCGCCTTCACTGCCCCGTGAATTGCCATAGTCCCAACCCCCCGTCCCAAGATTTGGCCAGCCTCCGCAGGCAGGCCATTAGGGAAGACTACGCGAAAATGTACAGCCCACACGTTACCGAAAGTAACACCGCCGTGGGAACGGCGGGTACTATATCCTGTGGGCAGATAACCGTCAAGTTCAAAATATCGAGCGATTTTATGGTTTTTATTGAATATGACCCCGGATGCGTTAACCGGCCAGCGCCGCTACCACCTTGTCGCCAAATTCCGACGTGCCGATGACCTGCGACTTGCCCTCCGGGTCTCGCAGGTCCGCCGTCGTGTAGCCGGCGCCAAACACGCTCCGCATCGCGTCCATGACGCGCTGCGCTTCTTTCTCCATGCCGAAGCTTTTCTCGAGCATGAGCGCCACGGACCCTATCATGGAGTAAGGGTTTGCCACGCCCTTCCCCGCGATGTCCGGCGCAGAGCCGTGGGAGGGCTCGTAGTAGGCCTTCTCTGGCCCGACGCAGGCGGAGGGCATAAGCCCCAGCGAACCCAGCAGACCGCCTCCGAGGTCGCTCAGGATGTCGCCAAACATGTTTTCCATCACCATCACGTCAAATTGGCGCGGGTTTAGAACGAGTGCGGTAGCGGCCGCATCGACAATCACGTGTTTGACCGTCACGTCCGAATACTCCGGGGCGACTTCGTCGAGCACTGTGTTCCAGAGAACGCTTGATTTCAGCACGTTGCTCTTGTGGATGTTGTGCAACACCTTTTTTCGTTTGCGCGCCTCCTTGAACGCGATGTGCATGATCCGGCGAATTTGGTCTTCGTCGTACTCGAGCACCTCGTTGACGTAGCGTTTGCCTTCGGCATTGCGCCCTTCTTCTTTGCGCCCGAAGTACAGGCCGCCGACGAGTTCGCGGATCATCATCAGATCGATGCCGCCCTCGACGACGCGCGGTTTGAGCGGCGAGAAGTGGGCCAATTCCGGCGGGAGATACACGGGGCGAAAATTCGCGAAGGTGTTGTAACGTCGGCGGAGCGGCAACAGTGCGCCGCGTTCGGGCTGTTCGTCGACCGGGATCTTCTGCGAGTCCGCGTGGCTAAGCCCGATCGGGCCTTTGAGAATCGCGTCCGCCTTGTCGCAGACCGCCTTCGTTTCGTCGGGAAACGCCTTGCCCGTATCGAAGTAGGCTTGCCCGCCGAACGGCGCGTACTGCAAGTCGAACGTCACGCCGGTATGTTGCTCGATCGCGCGCAAGACTTTCACCGCCTCACGCATGATCTCGGGGCCGATGCAATCGCCTTCGAGCATGGCGATGGTGTATCTCTTGGTCATGGAATTCCTTTCCGCGGAAAATAAGACTGCGAACACAAATCGCGAAATTGCGGGCAGCAGCGCAGCTACTTACGCCGAAGCTCCTCACGGACTACCCGCCGTACAACGTCTTCCAAACTGTCACGATCCTTAACTTGGCGTAACGCATCATTGATCAACGACTGATAGCCGGACGCGCCCGCCTTTGCTTTGAAATACTCGATTACACCGGTATCCAGCAGAATTGTGATTCGTTGCTTGCGCGTCGCTGGCTTGAAACCAATGCGGAATTTGGCCCGGTCCATGTCTGCCTGTGTCAACTCCGGGTACTCGTCGTACTCCGGCGGTACGTTTCTGACCATAGGCCCGCTTTTTTTAGAGGCGCGTAAAGAAGAGGATTTGTTCATATTGAGTTGCCTTGCGCATCGAAATGATGCGTACTGTGTTTCCTGTTTCTGTATGGACAATTAGGACGACCTGTCCGTTCAACAGTCCCGACGTAATCCAACGCTGTTCATAGTAATTCAGGCGGTCATCTTCAATTGTGAATGTCGGACCATCGAAAACCGCAGCGGCGTCGCGAAAATCGAGCTTGTGCTTGATAAGGTTTTGGCGCCGCTTTTCTTCGTGCCAAACGATTCTCATATGCGGTATTATGCATATAATCATGCATATATCAAATGTTTAGCGCATCCCGTTGGTCTACCTGCGCGATTCTCGAACGCAGTTCTCTCAATGTGTGCTCGAAGTCCTTGGGTGGCGGCGCGGTGAACTGCACACGTTCCCCCGTCGCGGGATGTTCGAATCCCAACAGTTCGGCGTGGAGCGCCTGGCCGTCGAGCGATTCGAGGGCCTTGCGTACTGCCGGCGAGACCTTCCAATCTGCGAAATCGGTGACGCCGTAGACAGGGTCGCCGAGTACCGGGTGCCCCGCGAAACGCAGGTGCACGCGAATCTGGTGGGTCCGGCCCGTTTCGAGGACGAGCGCGACGAGCGATGCCACACCGAAGGTCTCCAGCACTTCGAAGCGCGTTACGGCGTCGCGGCTGTTCAGGCCCGTTACCGTCATGCGATGACGGTCGTGCGTGCTGCGTCCGATGGACGCGCTGATGCGGCCCGCGGCGTCCCTGAACTCGCCGCGCACCAGCGCGAGATATCGGCGGTCGAAGGTGTGCTCGCGCGCCTGTTCTGACAGACTCGAGAACGCACGCGGCGATTTCGCGATTACCATCACACCGGACGTGTACTGATCCAGCCGGTGCACAATGCCTGGGCGCAACGCGTCTTCGCCGGGCCGCTGAAAATCCCTGCAATGATAGAGCACGGCGTTCACGAGCGTGCCGCCCGCGTGCCCCGGCGCGGGGTGTACCACCAGCCCGGACGGCTTGTTCACCACCAGTACGTCGGCATCCTCGAATAGAATGTCGAGCGGAATATTCTCCGGATCGAGGTGTGTGGTCACGGGCGGAGGCAATTCAGCCTCGACCCTGTCCCCCACGTTCATCATGCGCCCCGGTTTCGCGCAGACTTTGCCGTTCACAAGGGCTTTGCCGTCCTTGATCAGCTTCTTGACGAAAGAACGGGATGCGTCCTCGATGGCGCCTGACAGGAAGACATCGAGACGAAGCCCGGCGGTATCCTCGGAAACAGTCTCTTCAAGTTTCATCCATCTATCGTACATGCTACCGTAGTCCGGTTCGACTCCGAGGGGAAGGAAATCCATGAGACGGGTGCGCCGTATCGTCTTGTTTTCGGTGGCTGCCGTAATACTGATTATTGCGGTCTCATACTACGGTCTACTATGGCTCGCGCGGAGCGGTATGCCACAGCTTGACGGCGAGCTACGCGTTGCAGGGATCGTTAAAGGCGCGACGATCACGCGCGACACATGGGGCGTGCCGCATATCGAAGCAGAATCCGAGAGGGACGCCTATTTCGCGCTCGGTTACAGCATGGCGCAGGACCGCCTCTTTCAGATCGAGATGATGCGGCGGCTCGCGCAGGGCGAATTATCGGAGATATTGGGGCCGGTCACGTTGGATATTGACAAGGCGATGCGCACCCTGCGGTTGCGGCCGAAGGCGGAGGAGAACGTGAAACTATTGCGCGAGCGCTTTCCAGAGGCGTTTAGCGCGGCAGAGGACTTCCTAAAGGGCATCAATGAGTACGCCTCGCATGGGCCAGCGCCGTTCGAATTCACGGTGCTCGGCATTCCGCGCCGCACCTACACACTTACGGACAGCCTGTGCATTGCGGGCATACTGCCGATCACGTTCTCGTACGGCCCGCGGCAAGATGCGATGTACAGCATCGTGCAACAGAAGTTCCCGGACCTCGATGTATCGCTTCTATTTCCCGGCTATTCGCAGGAGATACCGACGACAATCATGGAATCGCGCGAGGAGGCGGAAGCGATCCTGCGCGAACGTGGCATGTGGCCGCCGAAAGGCACGCGCGCGCCAGTGCAACAGGCCACGGCGGCGCTGCAACCGTTCGTCGATCAATGGCAGAAAGTCGCCGATTTGCTTGGCAACCACATGGGCAGCAACTCATGGGTGCTCGGCCCTTCGCGCACTGCCGGTGGGGGTGCGCTGCTCGCGAACGATCCGCACATCGGGTTCACGAACCCGTCGATCTGGTACGAGGCGCACGTGACGTACGACGGCTTCGATTTGTATGGCTACTACCTTCCGCTCATTCCCATCGCGCTGCTCGGGCACAACCGCGACATCGGATGGGGCTTGACGATGTTCGCGAACGACGACGTCGACTTGTACGTGGAAACGATCGATCCATCGAATCCCAATCGCGTGATGTACAAGGGAGAATGGACGGAGCTAAAGGTCGAGCGCGAGACTTTCAAGGTGCGTTTCGGCGAGGACGTGGAGCACGAGGTCCGCACTTCGCCGCACGGCCCCATCATTACGCCGTTGCTCGAGAAATACGAGGACTACAGCGGCCCGCCGGTTTCGCTGTATTGGGTGTGGCAACATGTCGATTACACGGACATCGCGGCGTTTTACCGGATGGCGCGCGCGAAGGATTACGACGCGTTCGCCGAGGCGGTGTCTCTTGTCACGTCGCCGGGCGTGAACGTGTCGTACGCCGACCGCAAGGGCGACATCGCATGGTGGGCGGCGGGCAAACTGCCGATTCGCCCAGCGCACGTAAACAGCAAGGCGCTGCTCGATGGCGCGTCGGGAAACGACGAGCCGCTGGGCTTCCTCCCCTTCGACCAAAACCCGCACTTGAAGAATCCGCCCTGCGGCTACATCGTCACCGCGAACAACAAATCGAGTGTGCGCCCATTCGGTCCCATTGCAGACCTCCCCGGCTACTGGCAGCCTTGGGACCGCGCGGAACGCATCGAGCGGATGATTGAAACGAAAACGTCGTGGAGCGTACAGGACACGAAGCGCCTGCAAACAGACGATGTCGGCGTGGCCGCGCCGGAGATTGCCGCCGCAGTCGCGGCGGTGTTGGGCGATCGGAAGGGGGAATTATCGGCGACAGAGATCGAGATGTTGGACCGCTTGACAAAGTGGGATGGCTCGCATACCGCGGACTCAATCGAGCCGACGGTCTACACCTATCTCTGCGACGCGATACTTTCTCAGACGGTCGGCGACGAGCTCGGTCCGAACAATCTCGCCGTGTATAGCACGCTGGGCGACGCGTGGTGCTTTCTGCGCTACGTTGTCCATCGCGACGATTCGCCGTTCTGGGACAATCGCGGCACACCCGGCAGCGTCGAAACGCGCGCGGATATTTTTGTTGCCGCCATGCACGAGGCCGTCAATCGTATCGAATTGGCTCATGGGAAAGACCGCGCCAATTGGACCTGGGGCGAAGACCACACGATCACGTACACGCACCCGCTCAGTTACATTCCCATTGTCGGTGCGTTGTTCAACATCGGCCCCTTCGACGCCTCCGGCGGCGCGCAGACCATCAACAACCTGCTTTATCCGCACGGGACCTTTGACCACAAGATCATCGCGGGCCCTTCGACGCGCCGGATCATCGACTTCGCCGATCCGGAACACAGTCACACAATTTTGCCGACAGGCAACTCGGGCCATTGGTTGGACCCACACTACGACGATCAGGCGGAAATGTTTATCAAGGGCGAGTACCGAAATGCTGCGCTGACGGTGGAACAAATCTCATCCACGAAAGCCCATATTCTACGGCTATTGCCACGGTAAATAGTGTAGCCAGTATGGTTATTCGTCTTTCGCCAGCAGTTCGGCCGCATCTTCGAGCAGCACTGGCAAATCCCTCTGAATGATGTCCCACACGATTCCCTCGTCCACGCGGTCGTAATCGTGAGCGAGGATGTTCCGGAATGCGATGATGCGCCGATAGTTGCGTATCGATTCTAGTAGGGAAGAATCATTCTTTCCAAGCCGGTTCAATGCCTCGCCGACTATCTCGAACTGGCGTTCGACCGCCGACCGCAGAAGAAGGCTCCCGGCGAAGTCATGCTCATTTTTCTCAGCGGTGAATTGTTGGATGTGCTGCCCCGCTTGCAGGATTTCCGACAGCAGGGCTTTCTCATTAAGCCGCATAGAGGGTTGAACGATTGACCCGGATGGCGTCAAGAAAGTAGGGATTTCGTACAGCGCGCACACAAACAAGGTCAATGGGTCTTTGCAGAAGAGTCTCTAGTTGTTCCAACAATCCGAAATAGGCATCGGCACGGCGGCCACTGGGCAGCGGAAGAAACTCGACGAGAAGATCGATATCACTCGATTCCGTGTCAAACGCGTCCGACAACGCCGATCCAAACAAATCCAATTGCTTAACGTGATACTGCCTGCAAAGCGAGAGAATCGATTTCTGATTTTCTATAACCGTGTTGTGCATAATTGGTACCCGGTCCACAAAAGGCATTATATCATTCTCATAGAATCTTCGCCGTTCGCGCAAATCCCGCTGCCAACGCTTTGTATGCTTCCTGGTATTCCATAAACCATGCATCGTACACCGTTCCGTTCGTTGAAATCGGATTGCATTGATCGATCACCTTGACGATCGCGTCACAGGCTTCTTCAACGGACTTGTACAGTCCAGTTGAAACCGTGGCGAGCAGGGCCGCGCCGTATGCGGGTCCTTCGTCGATGTTTGTGGTGACAAGCGGCGTCTTGTTTACGTCCGCCTGAATTTGGCGCCATAACGGGCTGCGCGCGCCGCCGCCGGACGCGCGAACTTGAGTGATCGCAACGCCCATCTCGCGCATGATTTCGAGGCTGTCGCGCATGGCGAACGCCACGCCTTCGAGCACCGCGCGGGCCATGTGTGCGCGCGTGTGTTTGAGCGACAGCCCTATGAACGCGCCCTTCGCGTACGGGTCCTTGTGCGGCGTTCGTTCGCCGCTGAGGTACGGCAGAAATATCAGTCCTTCCGCGCCGGGCGGGATGGTCCCCGCCGCTTCGATAATCAATTCGTACGGGTCCTTACCGACTTCGGCGGCGATCGATTTTTCGACGGGACACAGCGCGTCGCGAAACCAGCGTAACGAACCGCCCGCACTCAGCACGACGCCCATCACATGCCACTTGCCGGGCACCGAATGGCAGAACGTGTGCACGCGCCCCTGCGGATCGAGGCTGATTGAGTCGGCGAACGCGAACACCACGCCGCTCGTACCAACGGTCGACGAGATTACGCCCTTGCGCACGATGCCATTGCCGACTCCCCCCGCCGCCTGATCGCCGCCGCCGGCAACGACGGGAATGCCCGCCGGCAAGCCCGTAAGTTCCGCCGCTTCCTTCGACAGCGTCCCCGTTACTTCGGGCCCTTCGTATGCGCGCGGCATGAACGATGCATCGATGCCGAGCAGGGACATGAGGTCCTTGTGCCATGTGCGCTCCTTTACATCGAACAGCAAGGTGCCGGACGCGTCCGCGACGTCCGTGGCGTATTCGCCCGTCAATGCCCAGCGGACGTAGTCCTTCGGCAACAGGACCTTTTTGAGCTTTTCGTAGTGGTACGGTTCGTTGTCCCTCAGCCAAAGAATCTTCGGCGCGGTGAACCCGGTCAACGCGGGGTTACACACCATCTCGATGAGCTTCCGCTCGCCGACTTTCGAGGTAATCGCCTCGCACTGCGGCGCGGTACGGTTGTCGCACCAGAGCAGCGCATTGCGCAGTACGTTGTCGTTCGCGTCGAGAAACACGGAGCCGTGCATCTGCCCCGTCAGGCCGATGCCCTTCACGTCCGCCACGTTCACGCCGTTTGCGCGCGCGAGTTGCGTCAGCGCGCCGAAGGCCGCCTTCAGCCATTCGGCCGGGTCCTGCTCAGCCCATCCCGGTTTCGGCGTCAACAGCGGGTATTCGACCAGCGCCGACGCGACGAGTTCGCCCTTCTCGTTGATAGCGACGGCCTTTGTGCCGCTGGTGCCGACGTCCACTCCAAGGATAATTGGCATGTGAAGCTCCCCGTTGTCCTCGATAAAAAGAAAAGCGCAGGGCCGATTGTTCAGCCCTGCGCTTTGGATTCGCAAGTCACGCGAGAAACATTACTCGTCGGATTGCAACGCTGCCGCCCGCGCGATCGCTTTCGCCAGTTTGCGGCGACGCTTTTCGCTGGGCTTTTCGTAGTGCTTCATTTCCTTAAGGCGTTGCATGATGCCTTCTTTGTTGCACTTTTTCTTAAACCGCCGAAGGGCCTTTTCGAATGGCTCGTCGGACTTGACGCGCACTTTCGTCACGTCGCTTCAACCTCCCCTCTGTCGAAAGTATGTGGAAAAACGGTTGGGGTGACAGACGCTCCCGGCCGGCCATCGGCGCCCAGGGCATCAAACGGGTCTGTAACCAGCCCCATATTTTAGCAGACAGGCGGTTATCAGTCAATGAAAGCGCGGGCTTCGTTACTTCCCGATGCAAAAGCTGGAGAATATCCGATCTAGCACGTCGTCAGGGGTCGTTTCGCCGGTAATCTCGCCGAGGGCGTCGAGTGCCTCGCGCAGGTCGATACTCAAGAATTCGGGGGACGCACCGTAGTTTTGCAGCATCCGTTCGAGCGCTTCTGCCGCGCGCCGCACGGAGTCCTTTTGGTGTACGCGCGTAATCAGGCCCTGGTCCGGCGCAACCGCGCCGCCGCCTAAAAGAAGCTTCCCCAGGGCATCTTCGAGACCGTGCAGCCCATCTCCCGTCTTCGCGGAAACGCGGCAGGCTACGGCGGGCCACTTGTTCTCGTCAATGCCGGCGTGGGCCGGGAGGAGGTCGGATTTGTTCAACGCCAGGATCGTGGGCCGGCCGAGCGCAGCGGATTCTTGAAGGATGTCCCTATCGCCGTCATTCAGCGGCTCCGATACGTCCAGCACAACCATGATAATGTCGGCATTTTCCAACGCGGCGCGCGCGCGTCCAATGCCGATTTGTTCGACTTCGTCGCTCGATTCGCGCAACCCGGCGGTATCGCTCAACCGAACGGGTACGCCCGAAATGGTGATGACCTCTTCGAGCAGGTCCCGCGTTGTTCCGGGAACGGAAGTCACGATCGCGCGAGCGTCGCGCAGCAGCGCATTGAACAAACTCGATTTTCCCACATTGGGCCTGCCCACGATCGCCACGCTTGCGCCTTCGCGGTACAGTCTTCCCGCTTCCGCCGTTGCCAACAGTTCGCGCATGCGCGCGAGGGCGTCGTCCAACCGCGAGCGCAGTGCGGAATCCACCAACTCCGGCAGGTCGTCATCCGGAAAGTCGATTGCGGATTCGACACGCGCCAGGGCGTCAATCAGGACCTCTCGCAGCTCACGAATTGATCGCGACAGCACACCGTCCGCCGCGGCGGACGCCGCGCGCAATGCGGCATCGGTCCGCGCTTGAATACGATCGATGACGGCTTCGGCCTGTACGAGGTCGATGCGGCCGTTAAGGAATGCGCGTTTGGTGAACTCACCGGGCGTGGCAAGACGCGCCCCTCGCGACAACACCAACTCCAGCACCGTGCGCAGCGGCGCGGCACCGCCATGGCAATTGATCTCGACCACGTCTTCTGCGGTGTAGCTGTGCGGCGCGCGCATGACGTGCACCAGCGCTTCGTCGATCGCGCCGCGCGCATCGCGAATCGTCCCATGAAACACGCGTCCTCGCGCGGTGCGAATGTCGCGCCCGCGCGAGGACACGAAAACCGAGTGCACTATCGAAATCGAATCCGGACCGCTCAGCCGCACAATCCCGATCCCGCCTTCGCCCGGCGGCGTCGCGATAGCGGCGATCGTGTCGTCAGGAGTCCTGCGGTCCACTTTCAACCGCGTCGCTCGGCGCTGCCGGCGCTTCGGGACGCGGTCCCCGGCCACGCCCGCCACGTCGGCTACGCCGACGCCGGCGTGGCGCACCGTTTCCGTCGCCATGTTGGTGCTCGCCGTCACCGTCCGGCGCGCTCTGCGCCCGCGCCTGGTTCTGCCTGTCGAAGATATTGCGCGGTTTGTGCTCGCGCGGTTCTCCGCCACGCTGCCCGCGATCACTGCGTGGACCACGCCCGCGCGGCGCACGGTCGCCGTCGGCCCGTTCGTCCTTTGGCGCGATCACAACGTGCCTGTCGCCGGCATCGCCGACGCTGAATGTTCGAATCGTGTCGTCGCCCTCGAGGGCCATGTGAATGACGCGGCGCTCCTGCGACCCCATGGGCTTGGTGCGCTGGCGGCGGCCCGTCTCGCGCGCGCGTTCGGCGAGCCGGTGCGCGAGTTCCTCGAGCGCTTCCTGCCGGCGGTCGAGATACCCCTCGATATCGATCGTAATGCGATCTTTGTCGTCGCCTTCCGTTTTCGGGCTCATTCGGTTCACTAAATACTGGAGCGATTCCAGACTGCGCCCCTTGCGGCCAATCAGGATCGCCGAATCAGGCGACTCGATCTTGATGCTCACCGCGCCCGCCTCGTCGGTCGCGCTCGAGATCGTCGCCTCGATTCCCATGCGCTGGACGATCTCGCGCACGAGCGCTTCCGCTTCCGTGTCGGGCGGACCGGCGTAGACGCGCGGGGCCGGCGCGGGCTTGCGCGGCGCCGGCGCC
>JABWCD010000039.1 GCA_013359265.1 Candidatus Hydrogenedentota bacterium | reverse complement strand
GACGCGCTGCCCGCGGCGGCGGCGATTGCTTCGTCGTAGTTCCTGTTGTCGACGCTGCCGAGCGCCAACCGCGCGGCGGCCGCGAGGTCGGCGTCGCCGGATGCGAGCAGTGCGGCCAGTGCGGGTACGTCCTCGCCCGTGCCCAGCGCGCCAAGCGCATTGACCGCGGCGATCTTGACTTCTTTGTTGTCACTCGCGAGCGCCGCAATCACGGCGTCGTGCGCGGCAGCATCCTTGCGGTCGCCGAGGCCGCGCAGCAACGCGGCCTGGCCCGCAGGCGGCAGCGCGGGGACCGCTGCGGCGAGCTGTTTCGTCATATCGGCGGGCAATTCCGCGGCGACTTGCGCCGCGAAGTTGCGCGCAAGTGCGTCATCGCCTGCAAGCGTCTTCGTGAGCAGGGCCGTCGCGCCTTCGGGGTCCGCGCTCGCGAGACAGCGATACGCGCCGAGCCGCACAAACTCCCGCTCGTCAGTCACGAGCGCCGTCAAGAACGGCACGGCCAGATTTCCTTTGTTGTCGCGAACGAGCATTTCCGCGCCCGCGATTTGGGCCTCGGCCACTGCGTCGCGCAACGAGTCCGGCGCGGACCTCGCAAATCCGGCAAGTACGGCGTTGGACTGCGGCGTGCCGATACGGCCCAGCGCGCCGGCTGCCGCGCTGGCCACGGTAGCGTCCTTGTCCCTCAATGCTTTTGCGATGGCCTTGGTCGACTTCGCGTCGCGCTTCGCGCCCAGCGTTGTGATTACGCCAAGCTTCTGCTGGCCCTTCGTTTTTCCGAGCGCCTTGCGCAGCGCGTCGGTCGCTTCGGGGTATGGCATCGGCTCGAGCGCGTAACGCGCCATGTGCGAGAGCTTTTCATCGCCGAGCAGCGAGGCGAGCGCGGGAATGGATTTTTCCGTGCCGACTTGGCGCAGCCGCGTGCACGCCTCGTACTTGGGCTGCCACGCGGCGTCGCTCTCGAGCACCGCGATGCATTCGTCTTCGGTCGCGGAGCTCGGCGTGGCGACGCCTTTCAGCGCGTTCTGTGCCGCGGCGGTTGTCGAGACTGCGAATGTCATCGCGGCCAGCGCAACGAGCGCGACGGTGAAACGGACCATGTAACGCATGGTGTTTGCCTTTCGTATGGTGATCGTCATGACGCCAACCTCCTACAGGTACCACGGTTCGCGGTAGGCCCGCGATCGCAGCCGGTTGGCTTCCTCGTCGCCGATGCATTCTTCCTTCACCGGGTCCCACTTGATGGGCCGGCCAAGGCGTTTGCAGATGTTCGCGACGTGGCACGCGGAGATCGAACGGTGCGCGGTCTCCGCGTTCGAGATGGGTTCCTGGCGCGATTTTACGCAATCGATGAACGCGCGCACGTGGTTGTCCTGCGGGTAGCCGCCTTCGAAGCCGCGGTTGCCGAGGAGCGATTTTGGGTGTGTTTCGATGGTCCCGTCGTCGCCCGTCTCGACCCAGCCTTCGGTGCCGACGAATTTTACCGGGCACGATCCGAAGCGCAGACCCTGACGAATAATCAGCTTTGCGCCGTTCGCGTAGTTGCCGCAGTACCAATCGCCTTCCTTATAGAACTCGATGGGGCCGGTGCGGTCGGCGCTGTTCGCCCACTGGCACAGGTCAACGGTGTGGCTGCCCCATTCGCAGATGGACGCGCCGCTGAAGTCGATGTGATCGAGCCAGTAGCCGCGTTGCGGGTATTTCTTGTTGTACGGACGCCATTGTGCGGGACCGAGCCACGCGTTCCAATCGAACACGTCCTTCGCCGGTTCGGGTTCTTCCGGGAGAATCTCGTAGTTGAACGCGCCGCAAAACGCCGCCTCTTCCGCGTGCAGTTCCTTTAGCTCGCCCAGCTTTCCGCTCTGCGCGAGATGGCACGCGTAGCGGAAGTTGCCGAGGCTGCGGCGTTGGGTGCCGCACTGGAAAATGCGGCCAAGGCGCGTCATCGTGTCGGACACGGCGCGCGATTCGTTGATGCACACGCTCATGGGCTTCTCGCAGTAGATGTCCTTGCCCGCGCGCGCGGAGGCGATCGCGGTGTGCGAGTGGCCGTTGTCGCCCGTCGCCACAAGGATCGTGTCGATGTCCTGGCGCGCGAGCAGTTCGTGCATGTCGAGGTACTCGGCGCAGTCCTTGTTGCCGTACCGCTGGTTGACCATGCCGGAACCGGCCTTGCGCCGGTCCGCGAAGCAGTCGCTCACGGCGACAATCTGTACATCCGGCAGCGCCATGAACGCGCGCATATCGTCGCGACCGCGCCCGCCTACACCGATGACGCCGACGGTGATTCGGTTGCTTGGCGCCGCGCGGTCCTCCGCGCCCCACGACTGGGACACGATGATGTTCGGCAGGACGGCGGCCGCGCCCGCACGTTTGATGAACTGCCTGCGCGACAAGCCTTTGTCTTTTGTAGTGGTTCCCACTGTGACCTCCCTCCACGCGCGGACGCAAGATTCCACGCGATCGTTAGCGTTGCCAAAACCCACTGGAAGTCCGCCGCGTTCGTCGCTCGCTCCGCCCCTCGTGAAGACGCGGCATGCCCAAGGCAGGCATTGTACAGAAGGGGGAACGCGGCAGTCTATCTGAGGAATGCATGACGGCGCGTCTATAGCGTGAGTTCCATGCGGCGGTGGTTGGGGACGGTTGCGTGGGCGTTGTGGAGCGTCGATATGCACTCTCGTGTCACGACGAAACCCAGGCGTTCGTACAGCGCTTGTGCGCGCGGGTTCTCGGCGGACACATCCAGCACCGCGACGCGAAAGCCGCGGCGGCGGCCGTCTGCAAGCAGATGCTGAACGATCTGTGCGCCAATTCCTTTGCTACGGAGCACTGGCGAAACGCCAAGGTGCGCAATGCAAAACTCGTGTGATTTCGGCGGGCGGACGATCGTTTCTACTTGCAGCGCCCGGCGAATTACACCGGCGCCGCGAAGCGGACCGTAGCACGCAAGGACGTTGCGCGTTCCCTGATACATGAAACGCAACGTGGTGTCGCCGGAAAATGCCGCGCCAATCCCCGCCATGCGCCCGTCCACCACGGCCACGCTGTGAATCCTGTAGCCCAGTTCCCCGGCATCGCGTTCGAACCCGCGGCGCATACACGCCGCGACATCGGATTGGGTTCGCGACGTGAAGATATAGTCGAGCACCGCCGGGCCGGAACTGTAGATGAGCGGGACGGCGTCGGCGGCGTCCTCCGGACGCGCGGGACGAATATGGACGGACATTGCGCCACTATTGCAGACTGCGCCGCGCACGCGCAATTCCCGGAATCATGCAGTACACTACACTGTAGGATATAATGGCTTCGTACTTGTTGGGCGGGGCCGTCTATGAAGTACTACTTTCAGTGCCCGCATTGTAAGCAAGACGAAGCGTTCTACCCGGTTTCCGAACAGGATGGGGGGCTGGGCTGCGCGCTCCTTGTATTCGGCGGTCTGATTCCGTTCTTTCTTTTTCAACGGGACCGCTTCCAGCGGGTCCAGTGCGCGGACTGCCGTCTCATCTTTTCGAAGCCGCCGATTCCCTACGCGATGACAGCGCGCGTGGCGGTGGTCCTGATGATTCTCATCGGGGCGCTACCGCTCTTCTTTTTCTACATTCAGAACCAGCCGGATTACGACAGCGTATTCCCAGCGAACGATTGGCTTCTGCCGCTGGAACAGATCGTCCGCGAACACCCGCGTGCGGCCGTGTACTCGGTCGGCGGCGTTCTGGCGATAACGTTTGTGGCGCTCCTGGGCATCGCTATCGGTTCCAACATTTCTAAACGCCGGTCGATGGGCAAAATGTTTCGATTGTCGGTCAACGGCCCCACACTGCCGGACAGCGCCGCGCCGCCGGCATCCAATCCTGCTTCCAAAGGGCCGTAGCCGCTACCGGGCCGAGTTGCGTTTTCGGTAAACTCCTCCTCGGGAAGAGGGAGTACGCCGATGCGAACAACTACGCGACGTCAGTTCTTGTCCGACGCGGCCAGCGTGAGCGCCGCGGGCGCCCTGGGCGGGTGCGCGACCAACGCGACGCACGAGCCGGTTTCCGCGCCACTGATTGCTCCCCCTCCCACGCCGCCGAGGGAAGAGCCGGTTGTCGTGGCGGCGAATACACCGGGGCGGCGGGCGCTGGGCGCCAACGATCGCATTCAGTGCGGATTCATCGGAATTGGCAATCGCGGCGGCTCGCTTTTGGACAGTACGCTGAAACTTTCCGATGTCGACGTGGTCGCGGTGTGCGACGTTTACGATGGCGCGCGGGATGCCGCGCTGGCGAAATGCAAACAGAAGGTGGCAGACGCCCGGGCCTATGTGGTGTTCGAGGAAATGCTCGCGAAGGAACAACTGGACGCGGTCGTTATCGCGACGCCCGACCATCTGCACGCGCCGGCAATCCTCGCGGCCCTCGAGTGCGGACGGGACGTGTACACCGAAAAACCAATGACGCTGACGTGGCAGGAGGCGTTGGCGGTCCGTGAGCGCGTGCAGTCGAACGGCGCGGTGCTGCAAGTCGGCACACAGTTGCGCAGCATGCCGATGTATCAGAAGGCGCGCGAGGTCCTGCAGTCCGGGGGCATTGGCAAACTTGTCATGGTGCAGGTGAACCGGCATGGGTGGGGCGGGCATACGCGGCCCACGCCGCCGGGCTTTAATCCGTCGCAGGTGCGATGGGACCTGTTCTTGCGCGACACGAAAGAATATTCGTTCGACGCACAGCGCTACCTGAATTGGCGGCGTTACGTCGAGTATTCGAATGGCGCGGCGGGCGATCTCATGCTGCACCATCTCGATATTTTCCATTTCATCACCGGATGCGCGATGCCGCCGCGCGTGATGTCCGTGGGCGATATTTATCACATCCAGGACGGGCGGACGTGTCCGGACAATATCGGCGTGCTGCTCGAGTACAACGAGAAGTACCACTTCAATTTTGCGGCGTCGTTTGTGAACGGGCACTTCGGCCTTGTCGAACGGTACCTTGGTTCGGAAGGCACGCTCGAGATTCGCGATATGTCGGAACTTGCGATCTACCGCGGGCGGCGTAACAGCGAACAGTTGGAGAAAGTCGGCTCCGCGGGCATCTTGAACGAACCGCACCTGCGGGACTTTTTCTCGTGCATGCGCACGCGAAAGACGCCGATCGCGCCGGTTGACGCGGGGTGGATGGGGGCGACTTGTTGTCACATGTCGGTGCTTTCGGAACAAAGCGGTCAAAGCGCGAAGTGGGACGCCGCAACGAATTCGGTGAAGGTATAGGGTAGTTGATTTCGGATTCTCGCCCGTTCGTTTCGTTCTGTAGCGTGATTGGGGGGGGAAAGTGATGAACGTGGGACGTTTCGCCGGTTGCGTTGCGGCGACAGTGCTGTCTGCATTCACTGCCATCGCGCAGCCGCCGGAATCCGTTCGGCTCGTTTCGAGTTTTGACTTGGAACAATTCAAACAACCCGACGCGGCGCTTTGGCCGGCATATTTCTGGCTGTGGAATGCGCCTCTCGAACCGCAGGTGCTGCGGGCGCAGTTGCGGGACATGGCGACGCACGGCGCGCGCAGCGTGTGCATGCTGCCGATGCCGCACGCGTTTCGCCCGGATTCGACCAATAACGGTTTGGACCCGGACTATTTGACGCCCGAGTATTTCGAGCGCGTGACGTTTGCCGTCGACGAGGCGGCGCGCCTCGAAATGAACTGGTGGTTGTACGACGAGGGCGGCTGGCCGTCGGGGCGGGCGCTCGGCAAGGTGGTCGAAGGGCGCCCGGAACTATCGCGCCGCGCCGTCGTGCGCGAACGGATCGCCGCGGACACGCCGTTCGCGGTCCCGAACGATGCGCTGGCCGCAATCGTCGAGGCGCCGGAATTGAACGTTGTGGGCCCCGGCGAGACATGGACGCCCGCAACACCCGCCGATATCGCGTACCTCTACAAGTTCTCGCAGGGCGGATCATCCGACCTGCTGAACCCGGACGCGACGGATCGCTTCATCGAACTGACGCACAACGCGTACGCGAAGGCCGTAAGCAATCACTTTGGCAAGACCATCCGCTTTACGTTTACGGACGAGCCGGCGGTAGCCATGCCGCGGCCTCCGGACTATTTCTCGTGGTTCGACGGCATCGACGCGCGTTACGCGGCGTTGTCGTCGGGATCATTCCTCAACGATCTGCCGCGGTTCTTTGTCGAACCTGCTCCGGAGATTTCGCCCGCTGCCGCGCGGGCGCGCGTCGATCTGTATGACGCCACGTCGCGGCGCTTCGCCGATGCCTACTTCGCGCGATTGAAAGACTGGGGGCGCGCGCACGGCCTTGGGTCCAGCGGACACCTCGGCGGCGAGGACGAAACATTCGGCGCGGTGAAACACGGGTTCGGTCACGTGATGCGGCCGTTGCGGGAGATGGACGTTCCCGGCGTCGACCTCATATGGCGGCAGGTGTTTCCGGGACGCGAGAACCAGAGTAATTTCCCCGTGTTCGCGGCGAGCGCCGCGCACCAGAACGCAACGCGCTTCGCATTTTCCGAGTCGTTCTGCGTATACAGCAACGGGCTCACGCCGGCGCAGATGAAATGGCTCGTCGACTATCAGTATGTCCGCGGCATCAATCTATCGGTGTTCGGGTGTTATCCGCTGACCACGCGCGATCACCACATGACGGGCGAGCGCCCGCACTTTGGTCCAATGAACCCGCAGTGGGACCATCTTTCGGGACTACACGCATATGTCGCGCGGTTGGGGTACGCACTGTCCGTAGGCAAACCGCTCGTGCGCACGGCGCTGTATTACCCCGTGCGCGATATGTGGGCGCTGGGATTGCATGCGGCTACGGCGGTCGAGTCATTCGAGTCGCTCGCCATGGAGTTGCTCGCGCGGCAGTGCGCGTACGACATTGTCGATGACGACGTGTTGGCGAACGCGCGCGTCGAGGGCAAGGAACTTGTAGTGGGGGCGATGCGGTACGACGCGATTTTCTGCGGCGAATCGTTGTGGATGCACCCCGCGGCGCGCGCGCGGTTGGACGAGTTCGCCGAAGCCGGCGGAAACGTGCTGTGCGTAGGCCACGCGCCCGGCGTGAACGGCGAAACGCCGGACGCAGGACCAAATTCGATTCGCGCCGGCACGGCGGCTGAAATCGCGGCGCAGTCGCTGCCGATCTCGATGCTGACGCCGTCAAGCCGCGGCGTGCGCGTGGCCGCGCGCGAACTCGAGGGGCGGCAAGTGATCGTATTGTTCAACGAAGGGAACGATCCATACGTGGGCAAAGTTTCGGCGATTGCGCCGCACGTTGTCGAATTGGATTTGCCGGCCGGACGCATGTCGAACGTGTTCGCCGACGGTAACGGCGTCGAAGTAAAACTCGAAGCGGGCGAGACGCGCGCGTACGTCTTGTCGGCGGAGCCTGTGCGCGGCGCGGAACCCGCGCTGCAGCCGCGCGAACGAATCACCGTTGCTCCCGAAAGCGTGCGCGCGATCTGCGGGAGGCAAGTGGTCGTTGGCGAACACAATTTCGAATACGTCGATCGGGACTTCGACGACGTTCCGTTCGCGCAATCGGCGGACTGGACCGGTTGGCTGTCTGATGACTATTCCGGCGAAGTTGAGTACCGGTTCGAGATCGATGTGCCGCAGCCGTGGGCAGGGTCGCCGCTGCAACTGGAGACCGGGGGAATCGAGTACGCGGCAACGGTGTATGTGGATGGTGTCGCCGCGGGCACGCTGTTGTGGCCGCCTTGGCGCGTGACGCTTCCCCCCTGCACGGCGGGCAAGCATACGATCGCGATTCGCGTGGCGAACTCGCTTGCGAACGAGCTCACGTCGGAGCGCGTGACACAGGCGTGGGCGCAAAA
Source organism: Candidatus Hydrogenedentota bacterium (assembly GCA_013359265.1). Taxonomy (NCBI): domain Bacteria; kingdom Pseudomonadati; phylum Candidatus Hydrogenedentota; species Candidatus Hydrogenedentota bacterium. Next base: position 46,569 of record JABWCD010000039.1, on the reverse strand, counting down.
GAGCGGTCCGGGTTGGCCAAGCCCCTACCACAAACGCGCGCTGGAATTTGAAAAGGAATCGCGCGGCGGCGGTCTGGCAGGGCCGATTCGGATTTACCGATTGGCCGAAGGATGACCTCCGTACTTCGCACCCGGCTTGCCCCGGCGGTCCTTTTATTGCCCGTTTTTTGCACCGCCGCCGATGACCGCATCGGCGTGAGCGCGAGCGGTCATTATGTCACCTACGGCGGTGAAACGCTGGCGCTCATTGGCGAGAGCGGAACGCAATGCGTGCCGCAAAATGCGAACCTTGATTACCGGCGATGGATCGACGATTGCGCGGCGCGCGGCATCCGTGTCGTCCACGTGTGGTCGTTCGCGCCGTTGCGGCAGCACGAAGACGGAAGCAAGTTCGAGGAACGCTGGGGCTACGTGATTCCCGGATTAACGCCGTGGGCGCGAAAATCGGGTGGCCCGGCAGCCACGGACCAATTGCCGTTCTACGACCTGACCCATTTCGACGACGGCGCGGATTCCGAAGTTAGGCGTTACTGGCCGCGCATGCGCGGTGTGTGCAAATACGCCAAGAGCAAGCGAATGCTCGTTGGAATTACCTTGTTCACCGGTTGGGCCAAACACGATGCCGACTGGATGTATCACCCCCTCAACAAGCGAAACGGCGGCCACCTGAACGACGTCGAGCAAGCCGTGCGGATCGCCACGCCGGGAAGGGAAGTGTGCGGCGACGATTGGTCCGATTCGTGGGAGGACGCGCGCAAAACGCAGTGGGTGTGGGAGCGCCTCGCCCACGAATACCTCGAACAACTCGATGCGCTCGGCAATGTGTTCTTCGTGTTCCTCGACGAGCATTCGTATGACGAAGGGAACATGGGCGGCCATTTTGCCGCATTCTTTCGGAAACGCAATGCGATATATGTGGATTGGGCGGCGCGGCGCGATTCGGTCGATTTTGTCTTCAGCGACACGCTGCCGCACGACGACAAGAATCGCGACGCGCGTGACGGCTTCGCGGCGCTTCCCGCGAAACCGTACCTTTGCCTTGAAGGCGAGCCGTATCGCGGGGATGTTGTTCGATTGAGCCTGTGGTCGTTTGCGGTTGGCGGCGGGCATTTCATCTTTCACGCGGACACGGGGCAGGAGACCGCGCAAACGGGAATCATGGGGTATGACCCGAAGGTGCCCGGCGGGGACAAAGGAATGATCAGGCGCGACTGGTTGGGCCATGCGAGCCGGTTCTTCAACGAGCACGTCAACAACCTGGATACGTTGTCACCCCACAACGAACTGGTTTCAGAGAATGCGTATTGCCTCGCGGACCCCGGCCGCGAGTGGATTGTGTACGCCAAGCAAGGCGATCCGCGCGAGGTGCGGCTGGACCTGCGAAGTGCGGCGCGCGCAACTGTCAGTTATCGGCTGTTCAATCCGCGGACGGGTCGGTTCGGCGATGCCGCCGATTTGCCGGGTGGTGATTGGCGCAACGTCAGCAAGCCGGACAACGACGATTGGGTCGTGCACGTTGTCTGTGCGCCGCCGTAATCATTCGCGCTCCCACTTCAACAGCCACTGATCGCCCGTTCGCTCCTGAAAACTGCGGATGCGCTGCTGCAACTCCGCGAGCAACTCCGCGTGTTGCGGATCGCCGGCGAGATTGCGGACTTCATCGGGATCGTTTTCGAGATCGTACAACTCGAACTTGGACCGGTTCTGGTACGCGGCAATCGTACGCCTTCCGTACGACGTGAGTCCGCGCTCGAGCGTGGCCTGCCACGTTTTCGATCCCCACAGATCGCTCGCGTACGGAAACGGCAACGGATGGGCGATGTTGTAAATGAGTTTGTGCTTGCGGGTGCGCACCGCGCGCATGGGGTAGTACATCGTGACTTCGTGGAACGTGTGCGAACAGTAGACTTCGTCCCAGCCGGCGGGGTGCTCTTCCTTCAACGCCGCGATGGCGGACCTTCCCTGGATTTTCGCCGGTGGTTGCACGCCGCAGTAATCGAGAATCGTCGGCGCAACGTCCACCCACGAGAACATCGCGTCGCAGGTGTACCCCTTGCGTTCGTTGCGCGGATCGCGAATAACACAGGGCAGGTTGATTCCGGGTTCGTACAGCGTTGTCTTCGCACCGGGCCACGGCATGCCATTGTCGGAAACGAAAACGATCAGCGTATCGTCCCACCGGCCTGCCGCCTTGAGGATTTCCATTAACCGGACAAGCCCGCTGTCTGCGCGCTGGATCGACATGTAATACTCGGAAAGGTCCTGTTTGCACTCCGGTATGTCCGGCAAGTGCGGCGGCACCGCAATGCCCGCGGGAGCGATCGGATCGGACCCGTCTCGCTGGAATTTTCGGTGCGGCTCCGTCGTGCAAAAACAGAGGAAGAACGGCGATTGCGCCGTCGATTCAATTAACGGCCGGCATTGCTCGGCCATATCGATCGGCGCCGAAGTCTTGATGTACTCCTGAAAGTGGTACGCGACTTCCGGCTGGGTATGGTACTTTCCCGCGTTCACGGTGCGATACCCCGCTTCGCCGAGAACGTTCGGCAAACTCTTCACGTCGTCGAACGAAACAAAGTGGTGCTTGGCGTGTGCGAGGCCATATTGGCCCGTCGTGTGGTTGTGCGTGCCCGTTAAAATTACGGAACGGCTTGGGCTGCAACTCGGCGTCGTGCAGAACGCGTGCGTAAATCGGACGCCCTCTTTCGCCAACGCATCGATCCCCGGCGTCTTTACATACGGATTCCCGTAACACGCCGCGTCGTTCTTGCCCAGGTCATCGGCGATGTAGAGGATGACGTTGCGTTTCCCTATCGGCGCATCCGCCGCGCCGACCGTCGCAGCAACCGGCAACATCGTTGCGCCCGCAAGGGTATGCGTGAGAAATTCGCGGCGTTGCATGGGTTGGCCCTCCCATTTCTGTTATGGTAACCTCGCGCGATTGATGGCCCAGACTACTGAGAACCGATGGCCGGATTCCAATGGGCGAAGGCAAATTCTCAAAGACCCAAATCGATAAGCTCGGCGAACGCATTAAATCCGAGACAATATCCGAAGACGATCTGCGCATGCTTGACCAGTATCGTCGGTCGTTTGCCGATGCACACAATCACGTAATTTCGGTTATTCGTGGTGGGCTGAAGCTCGAACCGACCGGCCGACTCGCTAAATCGACTTCATCGATTCGCGAAAAACTACGCCGCGAGAGCATTCGCCTCAGCCAAATACAGGACATTGCCGGGTGCCGAATCGTCGTGCCGAATCTCAGCGCACAGGACGAACTGGTGGCGCGATTGAGAAACGTCTTCCCCCAATGTTCCGTCATAGACCGCAGGGAGAAGCCGAGCCACGGATATCGAGCAGTGCACGTTGTAGTGCATGCTCTCGAACGGCACGCTGAAGTTCAAGTGAGAACGGTCCTCCAGCATAAATGGGCCGAGACTTCGGAGAAGGCGTCCGATGTCATCGATCCCGGCATCAAGTATGGTAGCGGACCTCACGCGTGGTCCGAGCCTATGCTTAAGCTCTCGCAAGACATTTCCATTATCGAGGAGATAGAGGACAAAGTTGAGAAATATGCCAAAGAAACGATGGGGCCGAACTTCTCCATTTTGGCGCAGACCGTCTTCGAGAAGCACACGGATGATATCGCAAAGTCCAAGATGTTCTTGCGGAATAAATGCGACTCGTTGATAATGTTGTTGGACGCGAAGCGTAAACAGCAAGGATAACGCGATGTTCTTTCTTGTGGAATATGATCGGCAAAACGAAACAATTGTTTCGTTCGAGGCATTTGACGAGACGCGACAGCATGAAGCAGAGGAATCGCGGCTTGCACTTGAACTCTCGCTCCAACGCCAGAACACCGACCACGAAGTCGTGCTCCTTGAGGCCGCCGACGAAGCCGCGCTGCGTAAGACGCATCGTCGCTACTTCGAAACTATGGAGTCGCTTTTGAAGAGCGGTTTCTAGCCGCCCCGCCCGCTACTCCGCGATCTTGATCCGCAGGTCCTTGAACTGCACCTTCATGGGCGGGCCGGGGTGCATTTGCAGCGCGATGATGCCGTCCTTGCAGGCCCACTTTGCGTCGCGATCATCGACTTCACACATGAGTTTGCCGTTGATGCGCAGGGTGACGTGACTGCCTTCCGCGACGATTTCGTAGTCGTTCCAATCGTTATGCTTCACGGCCTTCTGCAGTTCATCGGGATCGCCGACGGCGGTTTCATTCCGCGCGCCGTCTTCTGCGATCACCGCCTTCTTCCCGCGCATCACGACGCCGCCGCGATCGTGCTGGAACAGGCAGCCGGTCCACTGCCCGCCGTCTTCCATGTCGGCCTGATAGCCCCACGTATCGAACTCGGGACGTTCCTGGCTGCGGAACTGAACGCCCGAGTTTCCGCCCACGAGCCTGTACTTGAAACGCATGACGAAATCCGCCGGCTTGCCGCCGCGCCAGTAGAGGTAGTGATGTTTCACGCACGGTTTCTCGGGCGTGCTCTCGGACGTAATGGCCCCTTCCTCGACCCACCATCCGCCGGGTTTGCCTTCCCAGCCTGACAGGTCTTTTCCGTTGAACATGGGTGCGAAGTCGTGATCGTCGGTGGCGAGATCGGGTGCGACGATTAGCACCGCGAAGGCGGCCGCTGCAATGAGGAATGTGGATTTCATCGCATCACCCCCGTCCGAGCTTCGGCAACTCATATCCCGCGCGGCGCGGGCGCGACAGCATCGCGTTCGCTTCATCGCAATTCGTGAACCGCTCCTTCTTCGGGTCCCACTTCAGCGGTTCGCCGACGCGGCCGATGTCGCGCGCGATGTTCACGAGGTAGCACAGCGTCGATGCGTGCTGTCCGTACTCGATGTCCGCGTTGCAGCGTTTGCGCGACTTGATGCACTCGATCCAATTCTCGATGTGCGGGCGGGTCTCCGGCACGGATAGCGGAGCGGGCCGGTCCGCGCCGTCGATCAATTCGCGCGGTTCCGCAGCGATTTTGTCGCGGTTGATTTCGATCCTGCCGTTCTCGCCGACGAAGATGCACCCGAGGCCCGGGCTCCTGTCGGCGTCGAGGTGCAGTTTCAGTTCGGCGCCGCTCGCAAACTTCATGGAGACCTTCGCGCGCGGGCCGTGCGTGTTTTCGACCATCCCGTAATAGGGTGCGCCGGTTTCGTCTTCGCCGATTTCGCGTTTCTCGAATGCCCCGGCGCGCACGTCGTTAACGGGTTCTTCGAGCACGACTTCGATCGGCCCGGTCTCGTCCGTGCCCAGTCCGCGCTGGATTTGGTCGTAGCTGTGCGCGCCCCACCCCGTAACCCCGAACGAGATGCCGCCGCCGTCATAGTCCCACCACGTCGACCAACTGCGATGGAGTTCGCTGTGGTACGGCCGAAGCTCCGCCTGGTTTGTCCATACGTCCCACCATCCATCGGTAACGCCTTCGGGCATCGGTTCTTCCGGTTTCGGTTGCCAGTGGAGCGGCCCAACGAAGTTCGGCGCGAGCACGGTATGCACTTTCCCCAGCGCGCCATTCTTCACGAGGTCGCTCGCCCAGTTGTTCAGCGGTATCGACCGCTGCTGCGTGCCTACCTGCGTGACGCGCTTGTACTTGCGCGCGAACTTGACCATTTCGCGCCCTTCCGCGATCGTCAGGCTCATCGGCTTCTCGATGTACGCATCGAGGCCGGCGGCCATCGCGTGGCACGCAATCCACGCCCGCGCGTGTGTCGTCGTCTCCACCATCACGCCATCGAGTTTCTCCTTCTCGATCATCTCGCGGAAATCGAGATAGGGCTTCCACCCGCGTTCCTTCCCGGCGTTATCCATCCAGTAATCGACACGCGGCTTGAAACAGTCGCATACGCCGACGATTCGGACCTCCGGAATCTCGACACAGGTCTTCATGATGTCCGTGCAGCGCCCGCCCAACCCGATCAATCCGATCGCGATTTGGTCGTTCGGCCCCGGTTTGCCGCGCGCGAACGCGGGCGATGTTAGTAGGAGTGGCGCGGCGGCCACAGTGGACTGAAGAAAGCGGCGGCGTGAAATCATGACATTCCCCCTGGCCCATGTCGTTGAACGCGCGTCGCCAACTCCCCCGAGCGGCGGCGCCCATGTACCGCCACCAGTATACACCGGCGCGTTGCGCAACGTCCCGTCAGGCGCTATGCTCGTGCTTCAACTCGGGTAAGGTGCGTGGTGGGCGATCAATCGACGGACAAAACGGGCAACGTCATGCCGGCCCCGCGCGGTATGGCGCTTCTAATGGCGCTGGGACCGGGTCTGGTGTGGTGCGGGGAGTACATTGGCTCCGGCGAAGTCATCCTGGCAACGCGAAGCGGGGCCATTTTTGGGATAGCGATCCTATGGGCGCCGGTGCTCGCCATCTTCGCGAAGTATTGGATTGGATTGGCGGGCGCGCACTACACGGTGACCACCGGCGAAGGCATGATCGACATGCTCAGCCGCACGCCTGGCCCAAAGAATTGGGTAATCTGGCCGGTGTTCGTTGGCCAGATTTGCGCGGGCGCAATTTCTACCGGAGCGCTCGCGAGCGTCACCGCCGTTTTTCTGCATTACTTTGTCCCGCTTCCGCAGTTCTTGCTGGGTTGGATGGCCGTGCTCGCAATCATCGCGATAACGTGGAGCGGAAAGTTTGAGCCGCTCAAGCAAATGATGTCGCTTCTCGTATTGCTGATCATTGTAGGCACGCTGACGGTCGCCGTACGCACGTGGCCGGGAACGGGAACGCTGCTTGGCGGCTTGCTCGAGTTCCAAATTCCGGAGCCTGCCGAATGGGCAGTCGACAAGGGAATTGTGACGCGATCGTCCTGGTTCGAGTTAATGCCGCTGCTCGGCTGGGCTGCGGGTGGGTTCGCGAGCCAGGTGTGGTATTCGTATTGGGTAATCGGCGCCGGCTACGGAATGACCCGCGGGCGCGGTCACGGAAAGCCAATGGACCCCGCTCAACTGCAGTCGCTGACCGTGCAGGATGCGAAGGAGATTCGTCAGTGGCGCCGCGTCGTCACAGCGGATGCAACCTTGGCGCTGACGATAGGAGTCGTCGTGACTTCCGCCTTCCTGATCGCAGGCAACGGCGTGCTGCGCCCACAACAGATCGCGCCGGAAAAAACGGAAGTGGCGCTGACCGTTGCGCGCATCTTCGGCGATCATTGGGGGCAATGGGGCGCGCATTTGTTCGTGCTTGCGGGGCTTGCAGCCATGCTGAGCACCATGCTCGGCCAGTTCGCGGGATGGCCACGGCTGCTGGCGGACTGCGCGCGTGTGCTGTTTCCGGCGACGCAACGCTGGCCCTGGAAGACGCAGTTCCGTACAATCCTGGTTCTATTCGCCATCAGCAACGTCGTAATAGTCTATTCGCTCGGATATCAGCCCGTCGCACTTGTACAAGTCGCCGCGATTCTCGATGGCATGGTGCTGACGCCGTTGCAGGCGCTTGCTGTGGGTTTGACCCTGTATTTCGTCATGCCGCGGTTTTTCGCCGATGACGTTCGCGAAATCCTTCGCGCGAACCGGGTATTCATTGCCGGACTGCTGCTCGCGTTCGTCATGTTCGGCTATTTCTGTGTGTTCCAGCTTGTCCAACTGTCCGCCGGTAAGTGATTACCACTTATGAAGGCCCTCGTACTGACCGCTCCAAGCACGCTCGAAATCCAAGACGTTCCGAAACCGCACGTCTCCGGCGACGACGTGTTGGTGGCGGTACAGGCCTGCGGCATTTGCGGCAGCGACGTGCACGGCATGGACGGGTCGACGGGCCGCCGCATTCCGCCAATAATCATGGGCCACGAAGCGGCGGGTATCATCGCCGCGGTCGGCAAGGACGTGCCGCAGTGGAAAACCGGCGATCGCGTCACGTTCGACTCGACCATATACTGCGGCGCCTGCACATTCTGCAAGCAGGACCGTGTGAACCTGTGCGAGGACCGGCGCGTGTTGGGCGTATCGTGCGACGAGTACCGGCAGCACGGGGCGTTCGCGGAGTACGTCGCCGTGCCCGGCCGCATCCTGTATCGCGTTCCCGACGGCGTGCCCTTCGAGCACGCAGCGATGGTCGAGCCGATTTCCGTGGCGCTGCACGCGGTCACGCACGCGTCGTTCGTGCCGAACGATTGCGCCGTGGTGATTGGCGCGGGAATGATCGGACTGCTGATCGTCCAGGCGTTGCGCGTGCATTCGTATAACCTGATTATCGCGGTCGATCTGGACGATTCGCGGCTCGCGCTGGCGACCGAGTGTGGCGCGCACGTAACGCTGAATCCGTCTCGCATCGACGTACTTACCGCCGTGCGCGCGCGGACCCGCGGCCTCGGGGCGGACGCGGTGTTCGAGGCCGTCGGCGCGAACGAAACTGTCGGCGCGGCAATCCAGTGCGCGCGCAAGGGCGGGGCCGTGGTGCTGGTCGGAAACGTCAGCGCGAATGTGCAGCTTCCACTGCAATCCGTCGTGACGCGCGAGATCAGTTTGTTCGGTTCCTGCGCATCGTCGGGCGAGTACCCCACGTGCTTAAACCTGCTTCAGCGCGAGCACGTGCGTGTCGCACCGTTAATCAGCGCGGTCGCGTCATTGGACGATGGTCCGGAATGGTTCAGGCGGCTGCACGCACGCGAGCGGGGCCTAATGAAAGTGATACTGAATCCGGCGAAGTAGACGCGAGAGGACTTGTCATGTTCGATTTGACCGGCAAAACGGCATTGATTACCGGCGCGAGCCGCGGGCTCGGTCAATACATGGCGCGCGCGCTCGCGAAGGCGGGCGCGGACCTGGCCATCACGTCCCGGTCGCTGATATCACTGAAAGACTTCACCTACGAAATCGAATCGATGGGCCGCCGCTGCGTTCCGCTCGAACTCGATGTGCGCGACTACGACAGCATCCAGTGCATGGCCGATGCGGCAGTAGGCACGTGCGGCAAGATCGATGTTCTCGTCAACAACGCGGGGTGCAACGTCCGCAAACGCGCAACGGACGTGACATGGGACGACTGGAATCTTGTGCTCGATACAAACCTCCGCGGGACCTTCTTCGTCGCGCAGGCGATCGCCAACCGCAGCATGATCCCAAACCGGTACGGGCGCGTGATCAACATCGGCTCGGTGACAACCGTTGCGGGGTACTCCGGTCTCGGCCCCTATTGCGCGAGCCGGGGCGGCACGAAGCAGTTGACGATGAGCCTCGCGGACGACTGGGGCGAGTACGGTATCACCGTGAACTGTCTCGCGCCGGGCTGGTTCAAGACGGCGCAGACAGCGGTGTTGTACGAGAACGAAGCGTGGGTGAACTACATCTGCGACCGCATACCGCTGAAACGTCCGGGCCAGCCACACGATCTCGACGGCGCAATCGTCTTCTTGGCGTCCGACGCCAGCGCGTATATCACGGGCCAAACCCTTTTGGTGGACGGCGGAATCTCGACGGGCGCAACGAAAGCGACCGTGAAGGAGAAATGAATGCGAAGTGCCAGCGCGCGTAGACGCGCCTTCCGAGTCGCGATTGGCGTGTGCGCAGCGATTCAATGCGTGTGCGCGTTTGGCTACGACCCGGCGGGCGCGATCAATCCGGACGCCTTCAAGCCCAACGGCGAACGCTACGAGGCGGCCGTCCCTGACACCCTCGATCTTGCCGAGCGCGCTCGAATCGCCGTGCATGGCCTCACGTCCTTCCTGAATCCGGAAAAGCACTTCGCGCCGTACGGCCACGTGTACTTCAACGGCCGGCCCGCCTATCTCAGCGATTTTCCGGGCGGGCCGCCGAACTGGGGAAAGATTGCGGAAGCGCTCCAATTCGCGCGCATGATGAGCGGCAGCGAGGAGAACCTCGACGTCGATGCAAAAATGTTCGAGGGAATGATAACGGACGTGCCCTTGAACCCCGCCGCGCCGACCCCGGTGTCGTGCACGATGGCGGCGCTGACCAATCTGTATCAAGTCGACCCGAGACCTGAATTGAAGCGCGTCATCGACACGATCGCGGAAGACCACGTGCGCTCGGCGCAACCGCAGGGCGACGGCCTCTATTACTACGACGGCCCACCGAGCACGAACCCCACGGCATTGGGCGTGACGAATTATTGGTTGCAAGTGTTCATTCAGGGCCGCGCCATCCGCCCGATGACACGGTGGGCGCTGGCCTCGAACCAAACGAAATACATCGACACGTGCGGCGGATTGGCGCGGTTCACGATTCTTCCGAAATTCTGGGAATCCGAAGCGGCGCCGAAAGCGGTCACCAGCGCGGAACACGCGCAGTTCAACGGCCACAGCCACGCGCACACGCAAGGATTGATGGGCCTGCTCACCTACGCGCAGGCGGCGAACAACGCGCGCATCAAACAGTTCGTGCGCGACGGCTACGAGCATATGCGGTCGTTCGGCATTGCGCGCATTGGGCTTTTCGGCGAAGGCTGCACGACCGGTGACATGACGTGGCTCGCGTTGGCGCTGTCAGTCGCGGGCGTCGGTGACTATTGGGACGACGCAGACGCATACATCCGCAATCATCTCGCCGAGTTGCAGATCACCGACGCCGCGCGCATGAATGCGGCGAACGCGGAAATGCCCGAGGGCCGCGGCAAGAACGACACGACGTCCGGACCCTACGACCCCGCGAACGAGAGCAACGAGAACGCAATCGACCGCTGCCTCGGCACGTTTCTGTCCGACAGCACGCATCCAACCCTGATCCCCGAGCATAATCTGCTCTACACGATCTGCTGCACCGGCAATTGCACCCCCGCGATGTATTTCGCGTGGCACTCGATCGCGCAATGCGACGACGGACACGCGCGCATCAACCTGCTGCTGAACCGCGCGTCGCCGTGGCTGGACGTGGACAGCTATTTGCCCTTCGAGGGGAAAGTCGTCATTCGCAACAAGAGCGCGCAATCGGTCGCCGTGCGCATTCCGTTTTACGTCGATACGCGCTCCGTGCGCGCCACCGTGAACGGCGAGCCGCATGACGCCGTGTGGGTTGGCCGCTATGCGACCCTCGACAATCTGGAGCCGACGGACACCATCACGCTCGAATTCCCGCTCACAACCACAACGGAAACCTACACGCTCAAATGGAAACAGGACGAGTTCTGGAAGGAATGCACCGACCCGGGACCCGATTGGAAACCGCTCGACCCGCCCGCGAAATACACCTTCACCATCCGCGGCAACACCGTCATCGACGTGTCTCCCCGCGATACCGGCAAAGGCTTGCCCCTGTACCAACGCGACGCCCTCAAGGCGGCTAAAGCGCCGATGAAAACCGTGCGGCGTTATGTGGCTCCGAAAATGGTGAGCGTGTTTCCGCCATGACGAGTGCGTGAGATGCGCTGTGGGGTTGCTTCCCGCCAACGTCCCGCCCCCAACCCGGCGAATCCCCTGCTGCTAACCTCCGCAACTTCTCGTTTGTGAACTGCACAACTGCCACCAAACCAATGGCTTACATTAGCGATGAATCTCGGCATTGACAAATTATGTTATATAACATATAATGCAAACATGTCAAAAATCAGTATCACTCCTGCTCTTCTCCGAGCGATTCGGGCCAAGCTCGACTTGACCCAAGAGGCGTTAGCCGAACGCCTAGGCGTCGCCTTTGCCACGGTCAATCGATGGGAAGCCGGGGACACCAAACCCCAGCGTGCGGCCAAGGAAGCCATTGCGGCGCTCGCTCGCGATGCGGGCATCGACGACGAGGATATCCACGCAGACCCGTCCGTGGCAATGCCAACTCGGCGACGCGCCCGCGCGACCGGCAAAGTCCCTACGACGAAGCCCATGGAGCAAATGCTTTGGGATGCGGCGTGTTCGATTCGCGGTGAAAAGGACGCGGCCAAGTTCAAGGACTACCTGCTGCCGCTGTTGTTCCTAAAGCGCCTGTCCGATGTGTTCGACGACGAGATCGGCCGCTTGGCGGAGGAGTACGGCGACCGTGCGACGGCATTGGAAATTGCCGAATCAGACCATTCGTTGCTTCGATTCTATCTGCCGCCGGAAGCGCGGTGGGCGATCATCAGCGGGCGCGAGCAATACGAATGGCCGCAGCGGGACAAACCGCGCGACATTGGCGAACACTTGACCAAGGCCGTTCGCGCCGTGGTGAAACACAATCCAACGCTTTCGGGCGTGATCGATATTGTAGACTTCGCGGCGGAACGCAACGGCGAACGCGACATCAACCCCGCGAAGCTACGGGGTGTCGTCGAGACATTCTCGGACCCGCGCTACAGGCTTGGCCTCGCGGACGTGCAACCGGACTTTCTGGGCCGCGCCTACGAGTACCTATTGCGCAAGTTCGCGGAAGGCTCTGGGCAAAGCGCGGGAGAGTTCTTCACTCCCACCGAAGTCGGCTTTCTTATGGCGCAGATCATGCGCCCCAAGCCGGGCGAGACGTGCCACGATTACGCCTGCGGCTCCGCGGGCCTGCTCATCAAGTTGCAGCTCGTCGCGCGCGAACTCGACCCTACCAGCAAAGTTCCGCTGCGCCTTTCCGGCCAGGAATTGCAGGCCGAGAGCTACGCCGTCGCGCAGATGAATGCGATTATCCACGACATGGACGTTGAACTGCAGCGCGGCGACACGATGATCAACCCGAAGTTCCGCACGGCGGATGGTCGGCTCATGACCTACGACATCGTCGTCGCCAATCCCATGTGGAACCAGCCCTTCGCACCGGACATTTTCGGCAAAGACCCTTACGACCGCTTCCGCACCGCAGGCGGCGTCACCACCGGCAAAGGCGATTGGGCATGGTTGCAACATACGCTCGCGTGCATGAACGATCGCGGCCGCGCTGCCGTTGTGTTGGATACCGGCGCCGTTACGCGAGGCTCGGGATCGAAGAACGAAGATAAGGAACGCAATATCCGGAAATGGTTTGTCGATCGCGATCTGATTGATGGCGTAATTCTGCTTCCGGACAACCTCTTCTATAACACCAATGCCGCAGGCATTATCGTCGTGCTCTCCAAGCGTAAGTCCGCCGCCCGGAAAGGTAAAATCGTTCTTCTTAACGCGAGCCATCGGTATCGCAAGGGGCGTCCCAAAAACTACTTACCAGAACAGTCAATTCAGCAACTTGCGGCTGTGTATTTAAGGGGCGAGCCAATCCACGGTGAATTGGCCGTCGTTAGTCACGCGGAGGTAGTTTCCGCAGAGTACAACTTGAGTCCGAGTCGATGGGTAGGTAAGCCTGATGCAGCAACGGCACACGATTTGAAATCGCTTATCGACAGACTTAACCAAATCTCAGGCGAAGCACAAGAGCACGATCGACGATTGTTGGAAATCCTTGGAGCAATAATCTGGTGAGTGAGTGGCGCGAAACTCATCTGGCTGCCGAAATTGAGTTGGCGTATGGCAAGTCCCTACCAACACATGAACGAATTCCGGGATCAGTGGGCGTATACGGATCCAATGGTATCGTTGGCACTCACAATTCATCACTTATTCCAGGACCGGGAATAATAGTAGGACGAAAAGGATCTGTTGGTGAAGTTCAATATGCTTCCGAACCGTTTTGGCCGATTGATACAACTTACTATGTCGTGAATCGCGCTGGCCATAATTGGCGCTATCTCTATCATCTTCTGCGTCACTGCGGACTCACGTCACTAAACAGTCACAGTGCTATTCCGGGTCTCAATCGCGAGGATGTTTACGCAATCAAGACAAATTTGCCAGCCTTCGACGAACAAGGGGCCATAGCTGCTCTATTGGATATGGTCGAACGGGCGTTAGCCATCGAGACAGACGCCCTGCAAAACTGTGATGCTTTGAAGCGCGCCACGATGCGTGAGCTGTTCACGCGCGGCCTGCGCGGCGAACCGCAGAAGGAAACCGAGATCGGGCCGATGCCGGAGAGTTGGAGTACGGCGCAGTTAGGTTCATTAGGTAAGATTGGAAACGGTTCGACACCCAAAAAATCGATTTCGGCCTATTGGGATGGCGGGAAATTTCCATGGTTAATGAGTGCAAAGGTTTACAACCGAAATATAGTAACGGCTGACCAGTTCATAACTCAGACGGCACTCGATGAATGTCACTTGCCGATTTTGAAACCAGGCGCGGTGCTGATCGCCATTACGGGACAAGGCAAGACGTTGGGACACTGCGCGGTTCTAAACATCGAAGCCACAATCAATCAGCACATCGCATACGTGCAAACAGACACCGACAAGGCGGAGCCCAGTTTTCTGCGTGGCTTTCTTGAAACTCAATACGAGTATCTAAGGCAAATTGCAGCGGGTGGCGGAAGCACAAAGGGCGCACTAACATGTGCATTCTTGCGAGGCCTCACAGTCCCATTGCCAACAATGGATGAACAGCGTGAAATCGTCGCGATCCTAGACGCCATTGACCGCAAGATCGACCTGCACAAGCAAAAGCGCGCGGTGCTTGAAGAACTCTTCAAGGCGTTGTTGCACAAACTGATGACGGGCGAGATTCGGGTATCCGATTTGGACTTGTCCGCGTTGAACGGTTCGGGCACCAGTCCGGGGCAGGACCCGGCATGATCGATACTTGCCTTTCCTCCTCGCGGTTTATCGCGTTTCTCGACGAATGCGGCGACCATTCATTGACAAAGATAAACGCGGAATTGCCGGTATTCGCACTGTGCACGGTCATTGTCGAGCGGGCGGTATACGCGAAGCAGATTGTTCCCGCCTTGGCGTCCCTCAAACTTCGTTATTTCCCCCACGAGGGTGTGAACCTTCACAGCCGCGACATTCGCAAGAGCGAAGGGCCCTTTACGATCTTGCAGAACGCGAACGTTCGAGAACGATTCTTGGGCGAGTTGAGCGACATGGTTGCCACACTTCCCTTCACGCTCTTCGTCACCGCGATACACAAGATCCGGTTCAGGGAGTGTTACGGCGACCGGGCGAAGAATCCGTATGACGTCGCGCTCGAATACAGTTTCGAGCGCGTCCTTCACTTCATGGAATCGAACAACGAGAGCCACTTGCCCGTGATCGCGGAGGCGAGAGGAAGAAACGAGGACAACGAACTCCGCGCCAGTTTTCACGAGCTGATGACGAAAGGAACGTTTTATCAATCGGCCACCCGATTTCGGCAGTTGGTGTGCCCGCTCGTATTTCGTCGAAAGAACGACAACATCGCCGGAATCCAACTCGCGGACTTGTGCGCGTACCCGGTGGCCCGGCATGTCGTCAAACCCTTGGAGA
This sequence comes from Candidatus Hydrogenedentota bacterium, assembly GCA_013359265.1. Classification (NCBI taxonomy): domain Bacteria; kingdom Pseudomonadati; phylum Candidatus Hydrogenedentota; species Candidatus Hydrogenedentota bacterium. The sequence goes on along the minus strand of JABWCD010000039.1, from coordinate 31,372 downwards.
AGAGCCGTACGTACGATGTTGTCCAGAAGCATTTCTACCGGGCGGGGAGCGTGATCGGCCTGAAGGTGTTTCCGAAATGAAAACGAGCGCCCCCGGTTACACCAGGCGACGCCCGCCGATCGGGCATTCCCGATCCCACATTAAGTATGCCACGGCGAATTCAAAGAGGCAATCGGTTTTTGAATGCGCTTCTTACTCGTCAAAGAGGTGGGGCCAGCCCCCGCTACGCAGTGACCAGCCCACGCGCTCAATCTGCCGCAAAACCGGCGGAATGTCAAGCAAGGTGGCAGTGCGATTGCAGTTGATTCGCCAAAGATGTCGCTTCCTGCTTATGCGCTGGTATGGAGTGCGGCAGCAGAGTCTTCGACGCTGCCGCTTTGGCTTCCGGCGGAGGCGGGGCCCTTGGCGTATGACTCGGGCCCACTTCGCTACATGGCACTGTGTGAGCCAAAGCGGTAGCGTCGTCCACCTTCGCAAGGCCTCGGCGGACGTTGCTACCGCACTCCATATCGGCACCGAGAATAGTGCGATTGCTCTGAGCAGGGTGAAGGCGGCTGTATGAGTACGCTCGCGATAAGCGAAGCCGGGACCGTCCAGTTTCCGATGGTGAAACACGCCGTGGAAATTGGCTGGACAGCGCTGACGCCCGAGGAGGCATTCGAGAAGCGCGGCGGCGAGGCGAATATGTTTTTCCGGGACGAACTGGAAGCGAAGATCGCCGAGTTCAATCCCTGGCTCACGCGAGACGCGGCACGCTCGATCGTGGAGACCCTCGATGCGCTCCCACCCACGATTGAAGGCAACCGCGACCTGCTGTCATGGCTGCGCGGCGAACGGCAGTGGTACGACGAGAACGAAAAGCGGCAGCGGCACGTTACGATCATCGATTTCGAGCATGTCGCGGCGAATTCGTTTTACGTGACTTGGGAATGGAAGCTCAAACCGCCCGCGCGGAAAGGCAACCGCGCCGACGTGATCTTCGTCGTGAACGGCGTGCCGGTATGCATTGTCGAGCATAAGAACCCGAAAGACGGCGACGCAATCGAGCGCGGGATCACGCAATTGCGCCGATACGAGAAGGAAACCCCTGAACTACTGGCCGCACCGCAGCTTTTCAACGTAACGCACCTGCTCGACTACTGGTACGGCGTGACGTGGAACGCGAACCGGCAGTTCATGGCCCGTTGGAAGGAAAAGCCGGACGAATCGTACCGGTTCGCGGTGCAGTCGTTTTTCGAGCCCACGGACTTCCTGCGCACACTCCAACAATGGATTCTGTTCTACGTCGAGGACGGCGAGACCAAGAAATCCGTGCTGCGCCAGCACCAGCGTCGAGCGATTGACGCGATCCTCGACCGCTGCGCGGACCCGAACAAGAAACGCGGGCTAATCTGGCATACGCAGGGGTCGGGAAAGACGTTTACGCTGCTGACGGCCGCAAGGCTCATTCTGGAAGACAGGGACCGCTTCGACCATGCCACGGTGATACTCGTTGTAGACCGCACCGAACTCGAGGGGCAGCTCAAAGGCTGGGTACAGCGGCTGCTCGGCGAAATGCAGCAATTGGACATTGACGTCCGGCGCGCAAACTCGAAGGCGGAGCTACAGTCGTTACTCGATTCGGATTTTCGCGGTCTGGTCATTTCGATGATTCACAAATTCGAGGAGATTCGGAAAGACTGCTGCATGCGCGACAACGTGTACGTCTTCATCGATGAAGCGCACCGTTCGGTGGCCAAGGACTTGGGCACGTACCTGATGGCGGCCGTTCCCAACGCGACGATCATTGGTTTTACAGGCACACCCATCGCGCGCACGGGGCAGGGCGAGAGTACCTTCAAGATTTTCGGGGCGGATGACGAGCGCGGGTATCTCGACAAATACTCCATCCGGGAATCGATTGAAGACGAGACAACCCTGCCGATCAAGCACATGATGGCGCCTTCGGATATGACGGTCCCGATGGAGCAACTCGACAAAGAATTCTTCGCGCTGGCCGAGGCTGAAGGCGTTACCGATGTCGAGGAACTGAACAAAGTGCTCGAGCGTGCCGTTAAGCTGCGCACGTTCTTGACGGCAGACGACCGCGTCGAGAAAGTTGCCAAATTCGTAGCGCAACATTTCAACGAGAGTGTGTTGCCACTGGGATATAAAGCATTCCTCGTGGCCGTCAATCGCGAGGCGTGCGCGAAATACAAAAAGGCACTGGACAAGCATTTGCCACCCGAATGGACCGAGGCCATCTACACGGAAAACGCCGCGGACGTTGTTGATCGCCCGCTGGTCGCCGAGCTTCAACTGACCCCGGAGCGAGAGGAAGATGTTCGGTCGCTGTTCAAGAAGGCAGGCGAGAATCCGAAAATCCTGATCGTCACCGACAAGCTGCTTACGGGATACGATGCGAAACCGCTGTATTGCATGTATCTCGACAAGCCGATGCGGGACCACGTGCTGCTGCAGTCCATTGCGCGGGTAAACCGGCCTTATGTTGACTCGAACGGAGTCCAAAAAAAAGTGGGCCTTGTGGTGGACTTCGTAGGCGTCTTACGGGAATTGAAGAAAGCGCTCCAGTTCGATTCCGACGATGTTAGCGGGGTAATTGAAGACCTGGATGCGCTGCTTGCGGATTTCCTGGAAAAGATGGGCCAAGCGGTCAAGGACTATCTGGATATTGGAGTTGGGGGCAGCCCTGACGAGCAACTGGAACGGGTGGTATACGGCCGCTTTCTCGAACCCGAAGCGCGAAAGAGCTTCTACGAGGCCTACAAGGAAATCGAGGCCCTGTGGGAAATTCTATCGCCGTCGCCCGAGTTGCGCGACCACATCGTTGCTTATAAACGGCTCGGTCAACTGTACGCGGCGGTGCGCAACGCCTACGCGACGAAAGTCGGGTTTGTCGCCGATCTCGAGTACAAGACGCGCCGGCTTATCGAGGAGGAGGCAACGCAACAAGGCCTGGGCCGTCTCACGAAGAGCGTCACGTTCGATGTGAAGACCCTTGAATCGCTGCGGGACGAGAAGGGGCCGGATGAAGGCAAGGTTTTCAACCTTGTTCGCGGTCTGCAAAAGCAAATTGACGACGATCCGGCGGCAGCACCGGTGCTCCAACCGCTGAAGGAGCGCGCAGAACGCATTCTGAAGGATTTGGAGGACCGTAAGACTACGGGCCTTGCTGCGATGGACCAACTTGCCGCGCTTGCGGCGGAGAAGGAAAAGGCGATCAAGTCCGCGAAGGAAAGCGGCCTTTCCGTCCGAGCGTTTGCGGTGTCGTGGACGCTGCGCAATGACGCGGCACTTCAGAAGGCAGGCGTGGACGTGGACGCGCTCGCCAAAGAAGCCGAAGACCTGCTCGTGCGTTTCCCGAATGCTGCCGTGAATCCGGATGAGCAGCGCCGTTTGAGGTCGGCCTTGTACAAGCCGTTACTCACCCTGTCTCAGACGGAGCGTGCACGGGTTGTTGACCTCGTCGTAAGGTTGCTGCTGGCGGAACATGAGTAGGCCGAAATCGTCATTGTACCCGTCACAAGAGCTGCGACGCCGGACCTTGGCTTGGGCCGTGAAGTTACGCGTGAATCCGAAGTTGATTCGGGTCCAGGAAATGCGCCGAAAGTGGGGATCATGTTCGTCGGCGGGCACCATAACGTTGGCGCTTGACCTTACCGATCAGAGCGAACGGTTTCAGGACTACGTGATTGTCCATGAGTTGTTGCACCTGCGGTATCCAACGCATGGACGACTCTTCAAGGCTTTGATGACTGCCTATGTTCCGGGTTGGCGAAGACTGCAGCCGAACGACGCGCGCACTGTCCATGCGGTTCACAAAAATGACCCGCGGCGTAAGACAGTCCGCGGTTAGTCGTTCAACGAATTGCATCCGAGGAACGACTACGTAGGGCGTGCGGTCGCAACTAATAGATCTGTAAGCGATTACGTCAATTTTGTCAATCAATTACCCCTCGTCTTGTAAAATCGATCTGCGCCGCTGAAGTGCAACACCGTGGGCTAAGAGATAGGAGCATCCGAAAACGGGACCGGGCGGTCCCTTCGGATACGTCGAGGGGTTCGCGCCCGCGTTGCGGGTAGCGTTCACGTCGTCGGGTCGTGTAGCGTTCGTGCGATGAGCACGTTGAACGGAAGGTCGCGGATTTTCATGTGCGCGCTTGCGTCCATCGCGATGGCGTACGGCTGGGGGTATCGCGGGGTGGTGGGGCATGAAGGCGGCGCGATGGTGCCGGGCGCGATGTTGGGGCTTGCCGTGTGCCTCGGATCGCGCCGGGCGGACTGGCACCGGCGCGCGGCCGTGGCGGGGCTTTTCGGCGCGGCGGGCTGGTCGTGGGGCGGATCGTTGAGCTACATGGAGCACACGATGTTCGCCGTCAGCGATTCGTTTCCGGACGTGCTGTTCGGATACGCGATGCTGTTCTTTCTCGGCGCGCTGTGGGCGGGGACCGGCGGGGCGATACTCGGTCTCGCGTTTACGCTGAGACGGTCGCAACTCGAATCGCTCGCGCGCGTGTTCGTGACGATGTCGGCGGCGTTTCTCACGACGTATCTGTACATGCTGTTTAACGAGCCGCTAAAAGAGGCGTACGAACAGGTATCGGCCGATCACTTTCATGACGGCGATTGGTTCGCCGCGATCGTCGTTCTCGTTGTCGCGGCCGTCCATGGACTCGCGCGGCCCCAAGACCGGCGCGCGGCGGCGCTCTACTTCGCGTGCGCGGCGTCGTGGTGGGTCTTCTATCTTGGACTGACGAAATTCGGCGGCTTGGTGCTCGCGCCGCCGTTCCGCAGCGAAAGCTGGGGCGGCGTTGTGGGCATTCTCGTGGCGCTGATTGTTTACCTTGTGCGGACGAAAAACCGGGCGGCGTTGATGCTCGCTCTGTACGGCATGGTCGGCGGCGGGCTCGCGTTTATGTTTGCCGTCTTCACGCGGCATCCGGTACGCGTGAGCTGGTGGCCTATCGCGTCGGTCGCAGGCGAATTGCCGCAATGGAAGATTGCCGAGGAGAGTTTTGGCCTGTTCATGGGTTTCGCAATTGCCCTGGGCGTTGCGCGGCTCGAACGCGGCGGCCTTGCGCCCGCGGAGGACGACACGCCGCGCAAACCGCTCGACGTGTTCGCCGCGTTTGTGATGCTCGTCGCGCTCATGTGGGTGAACCTGCGGCGCGCGCCGATGGACTGGCTCGGCCGCTACAAGGCCGTGCCAAACGAACCGGCGCTCGGGTTCATGCCGTGGGTCTGGTATACGGCCGGAGGCATCGTACTCAGCGCGGTTGTGGTTTACGCGTTGTGGCTGTACTCGAAAGACAAGCTTGCGCCGGCGCCGGCGACGGCGTTCGGCAAGGGCGCGCTGATCCTGGTCTTTCTCGTCTGGGTCACGATGATCGGATCGTTCGTGCAGACCTTCGCGGGCGAGCGCGGCGCAGCGGGGCTTGTCATGTACGCGAGTTTCATCATTTGCGGCGCAATTGTAACGGCGATGGTGTTGCGCCCGCGCGGCGTCGTTCCGCCGGGCGAATGCATCGCGCCTCGGGACACGCGGTGGCGCGTCGGTTGGAGGTTTGGGGGCGTATGCGCGGGTTCAGTTGTCGCGCTCTTTGCAGTGACCGGCTTGAGTATGGCCATGCAGGAAGGTCCGGTTGAAGGCGCGCGTCTGCGGTTTGGGCCGAACGCGTACTGGATCGAGCAATCGGCGATGATCGGTACATGGAGCGCGATCGGGTTTGCAGAGCGTGTTGATGCATCCGCTACCGATAACAGCGGACTTGATGTACGGTCAATCGAGTTCCAGAAGAGCCGGAACGTCGTACTCACCTTGGCGGACGGCACGGAGATTCGACACCTGCACCGTTGGCATTACATGAACAGCATGACGCACCTGGATTGGAACAACCGATCGCAGGACCCTGCGCAGCGCGCGGAGGTGCAAATCGTGTTGCGCGATCGCCGTATGTTTATCCCGTGGCCGCCGGACAGGCCCGCGGGAAAGTATCTTGTGCTGGAGCGGTAGTTTGATCGGAGCAATGGGAGCAATGGGATGCGACACATAAGGTTTGTGGCCGGTCTGTTTGCCGTTGCGGGCCTGATTTTTTCGGCGGGCGCGTCGGGCAATGCGCCGGACCCGAAGGCTGTCGAGGAAGTGGCGAGCGGCGCGCGGACCGAGGCGAATGCGGCGTGGTGGGGTTTCAACGAAGAAGATTCGACCGATGCGTTGCAGGCCGCCATTAATTCCGGCGCAAAACGCGTCGTGATTCCGAACATGACGAAGGAGTGGATCGTCCGTCCGATCACGCTCGCCGGAAATCAGGAGATCGTGCTCGAGCCCGGAGCCGCCGTCGTCGCGAAGCGCGGCGAATTCCGGGGCAAGGGCGACTCGCTGTTTCGCGCATCGAACATCGAGAACCTGACGATTCGCGGGTACGGCGCTAAACTGCGCATGCAGAAAGAAGACTACATTGTCGGCGACGTGATCCACCGCATGGGCTGGGAACGCTGGTTCGGGCAATACGAAAAGGCCGAGTGGCGTTCCGGGTTGTCGTTAAACGGATGCTCCAACGTTGTCGTCGAGGGGCTTACGATTTGCGATACGGGCGGCGACGGCATCTATGTCGCCGGCGGAAAGGAAAAGCGGCCCTGCAAGAATATCGTGTTGCGCGACGTCGTGTGTGACAACAACTACCGCCAGGGCATCAGCGTGATCAGTGTCGATGGGTTGACCGTCGAGAATTGCGCGTTCAAAAACACGTGGGGGACGCCGCCGTCCGCGGGCGTCGACATCGAGCCCGATTCGGCGCACGAAATGGTGAAGGACATTGTCTTCCGCAATTGCTCGTTCACGGACAATTACGGCGACGGCATCGAAGTATTTCTGGCGCACCAGAAACTCGACTCAAAACCAACGTCGATCCTGTTCGAGAACTGCCGCGTTTCGAGCATGCGCGGCGCGGGCATCCGGGTAACGAAGATCGGCGACAACGGGCCGGAGGGTTCCGTCGTCTTTCGCAACTGCACGGTCGAGAACACCGAGGCCTATGGCATCAAAGTGCAGGACAAATCGTTGAAGCGCGCGAGCGTGAAGTTCATCCATTGCACCGTGCGCAACGCCGCAAACAACCGCCAGTCGGCGGGTGCGTGGGCGCCGATTTGGCTGCACCTGTTCCGCGAGAACGTGACGAAACACTTCGGCGGAATTGTGTTCGATTCGTGCGTGGTTGAAGACGACCACGACCGTCCATTCATGGTCTATGAACAGACGGAGGGCGACTGCGGCGTGACGGCTGTATCGGGCACGATAACGGTGCGCAATCCGTACGGCGCGAAGACGTCCCTCGGCGGCAAGCAGAAGGACGTAACGCTGAAGGTCGAGGAGTTGCGCTAACGCGCCGCACTCGAGCGGCTAACACATTTCACACAATCAGGCCATAAACTCCCGCGACGCGAATTGAACGGCGGCCGGGAGAACATCGATCGTGTGGAACTGGTTAAGCGCGCGGGCGTTTCGCCACGTGCACGGCAACAATCTCGTCTACAACACGTGCTGGGAAGACCCGCGCCTCGATCGCGCCGCGCTGGCGCTCGGGCCGCGGGACACCGTCATGGTCATCACGTCCGCGGGGTGCAACACGCTGGACTATGCGTTGCAGGCGCCCGCGCACGTGTACGCGGTGGACATGAACCCGCGGCAGAACGCGCTGCTCGAACTCAAACTTGCGGCGATTCGCGGTCTCGAATTCGAGGAATTCTTTCAGTTGTTCGGTCAGGGCGCGCTGCCGGACTGTACGCGCGTGTACGCGTCGCAACTGCGCCCGCGGATGTCGGCGCGCGCGCAAGCGTATTGGGACCGCCGCATCTACTTCTTTTCCGGCGAAACGCGGCGGCGGAGTTTCTATTTTCACGGCACATCCGGCGTGTTCGCGTGGCTCGTCAACCTGTACGTCGACCGCGTCGCAAACGTGCGCGATGCGATTCACGCCATTCTCGACGCGGGATCGGTCGACGAGCAGAGCAGCATTTATTATGCGAACATCCGTGACGCGGTATGGACGCGCCCGATTCGATGGGCGGTGGGGCGCGACTACACGCTTTCGCTATTGGGCGTCCCGCGGCCGCAACGGCTGCAGGTGGAGCGGCACTACGAGGACGGCATATCGCAGTTTATCGGAGAATGCCTCGATGCGGTGTTCGGGCAACTTTCGCTTCAGGACAATTATTTTTGGCGCGTGTACCTTACCGGCGCGTACACGCCCGAGTGTTGCCCCGAATATCTGAAGGCGGAAAACTTCGCGAAGCTGAAGGGCGGATTGGTGGACCGTATATCGGTGCATACGGCGACGATCGAGTCGTTTCTTCGCGCGAGCGACGTGCGCATTTCGCGATACGTGCTGCTGGATCATATGGACTGGCTCAGCACGGCGCGCGAACCGTTTCTTCAGCGCGAGTGGCAGGCCATCGTGGATCGCGCGGCGCCCGGCGCCCGCGTCATTTGGCGGAGCGGCGGGTTACAGGTGGACTTCGTCGACCCGCTCGAAGTCCGAGTGGAGGGATCGCGCCGGCGCGTGGGCGAGTTGCTTACGTACCATCGCGATCTTGCCGTGCACTTGCACGCGCGCGACCGCGTACACACGTACGGCAGTTTCTACATCGCCGACCTGGCCGCGGCCTGATGGCGCTGGCGAAAGACATCAAAGCGGCGTTTCACATGGCGTTTGCGCCCATTCGCGGCGAAACGCACGCCGATCGGCTTGACAGCTTCTATCGCGCCCAAGCCTCCGTCTACGACGACTCGCGCAAGAAACTTCTGCACGGACGAGATGCGCTTTACCAACGCCTGCCGAAACCGGACGGCGGCGTGTGGATCGAGATGGGCGGCGGAACGGGCGAGAACCTCGAACGCATTGGAGAGCGGATTCGCGCGCTCCGCAGCGTGTACGTAGTCGACCTTTCGGAATCGCTTCTGGAAGTGGCGCGCGAGCGAATCGAACGGAACAAGTGGACAAACGTTCACACCGTTCGCGAGGACGCCGCGTCGTTCGCGCCGCCGGAAGGCCGCGCGGATGTCGTCACGTTTTCCTACTCGTTGACGATGATTCCCGACTGGTTTGCGGCGATCGATCACGCAGTCGCGTTGTTGTCGCCTGGAGGCGCGTTAGGGGCGGTGGATTTCTACGTTGCGCGGAAATATCCGGCAGCGGGCCTTGCGAGCCACTCCCGGTTCACGCGCCACGTCTGGCCGGCCTGGTTCGGCATGGACAACGTCTACCTTTCGCCGGACCACTTGCCATATCTTCGCCGCAAACTGATTTCGCTGACGTGCATCGAGCAGCGCGCGCGAATCGGCTACCTGTTCGGTTTGCGCGTGCCGCACTACGTCTTTATCGGGCGCAAACCGTAGACGTTGCTAGCTGCGGGGCGGTCCGCCTCCGCCATCGGGACCGCGGCCGCGGCCACGCCCGCCGAAGAACCCGCCGCCGTCAAAACCGCCGCCACCGCCCCACGCCATCGGCCCGCGGAAGAAGGGGCCTTCCATCGTTTGCCGTAGCGATTGCATGGCCGCGTTCTGCGCGGCCGGGTCGGTGACGCCGCTCTGCTTGAGACTTTCGCGCATCAGGTGGTCCTGTTGCTCCTGGACCAACTGGCGCGTGGTCTCGCCCATCGCGCGCATTTCGTCGCGGATGACATCGCGCTCCTCGTCCGTTTGGGCTTCGCGCATTTGTTGGAACAGGTCCATCATCGCCTCGCCGTTCGCGCTGATCGACGCGAGCCGGTCCTGGGTCGCCTTGTCGGGCGCGTTTTGGATTTGCTCGTCCATGAATTGGCGCATGCGGTCACGCATTTCCGCGCCGCGCTGTTCGCGTTCTTCACGCCATTGCGCGATGCGGGCTTCGCGCTCGGCGTCCGTCTCGTTCGGGTTGTCGCCGCGGCCGCGGTCGCCGTCGCGGGCCGAGGCATCGGCTTCGTTTTGAATTCCCGAATCGAGCGTCGCGTCCGCCGGTTCGCCGACGGCTTCCAGCGAAATCTCGTCGACCGGCTCGACCTTCTGTGCGGAGGCCACCTGATCCTGCAAGCGGCGGTTTTCGCGCGCGAGGGATTCCGCCTCGCTCTTGGCCGCACTGATTTCGTCCTGAAGCGATTTTTCGCCGGCCTTGAGCGCATCGCGTTCGTTGGCAAGAGCGGCGAGCTTTGCGTCCAAATCCTGGGCGGTATAATACTTTCCGGCCAGGGCGCCTATCGGCAGCGCGACGACTACCGCGACTAGAATTCGTAGCCAAGACATAGTCCGACCCTCCTGAACCGTGAAACACACCTCGCCGGGGGAAAGTTCCGCGTGCCTTGACCCGCACGCGGGGGGCGGGTACCATCGTCGCACGCAGGCGAGACCATAGCATGGCCGCATTTTACAGTCGAATCGGTTGGCGTGACGCGCGAAGGGGCGCGTCTGGGGTGCGTTCGTGGACGCATTGACCCCTGCACCGCTGTTTCTGCAACCGGACCTGCGGCGCAAGCGAGTGCAAGCCTCCCTGCTCGAGCGGCCGCCGGGACCGGTCCGAGTCACTGTCGAGGGCACGCCCTACTCCAGCGAAGGCGAACTTGCGACCCTGATTATCGACCTGCCCGAGTTCCAGCCCTGGTCTCCCGACAATCCGGCACTGATCGCGGTCCGGTGCGAAACCGGCGGGACGAACCCGGCCACCCCCCTCGCCGCGCGATTCGGTATGCGCGAGTGCACGCTGAAGGACAACCGGTTTCACCTCAACACCAAGCCGATCCTGTTGCGCGGCGTCGTCTTGGAGGCGGCCGACGTTGCGTCCTGCGCTGACGAATCCGGCGCGCAGGGACTTGTCGCCCGGCTCAAGCGCGCGGGGTTCAACTTTTTGCGCGCGCGCGGCGGCCCCATTCCCGCGCGCGTGCTCGATGCCGCCGACGAACTTGGCCTGCTGGTCTGCGACGAACTCGATCCGAACGGCGGAATGCAGACGGTGGATGCGACGGTCATGGCGCGCCGAAACCATCCGTCGATCGTCATATGGCACATAGCGCAAAGTGACGATTCCGGTTCGGCAATGCGACACGTTCACCAGCTCGACCCAAGCCGGATTGTTGTTACGGCATTGGATGCGTTGGAGGGCGACTCACGCTTCATGCGTCCGTACCAGGACGAAATTGGCGCGCTGGATTCCGCGATCTGCCACCTTCCTTCGCCGAGTTCCGGCCGGGCGGAGCGGTTCTACGAACACGTGGGCGAACCGGGTATGCCGGTCCTGCTCGCGTCGTTCGGGACGCAACCGGCCTTGACGGGGATTGGATTGTCCGGCAGTGACGCTGCGCTCGATCGCGAACTGGCCGACCGCGAGATCGACCGGGTGTTGGAGAGTGCGGCGCACGCAACGACGGCAATCCAGGAAGCGCGCGGCGAAGCCCTTGTGCTGCAAATCGCCGCGGCGCGGGTGAACGCGAAAGTGGCAGGCTATTGCGTTGACGGACTGCCGGACGTAGATGCCGCCGGGTTCGCGCGCGTCCAAACGCCGCTGATGCTCGCGATACGCGCATCGCGAACGAACCTGGTGCCGCGCGAGGAAGTGCCGGTCGCCGTGACGATCGTCAATGACGATCGCAGCGAGCCGCTTGCCGATTTGTCGCTGCAGGTGGTGGGGCCGACAAACCAGGTGCTCTGGAAGAAGAAACGTTCGATTAAAGTGCCGAAGCAGACGCGCGACGTGTGGACGGGCACCATCTCCGCGTCGGGCTCGGTTGGCGTTCACAAGTTTGTCGTGCGGCTGATGCAGGGCATGAAGCTGCTGGCGCAAAACCGCATCGACTTGCAGGTGGTGGAACCGGCCCCGGTGTGCGATGTCGAGGTTTCGGTGCTCGATCCGCACGGCGAATGGACGGAGCGTTGCACCGCGCCCGCCAAGCCCGCGGGAACAAAGCCGCGTGTCTACATTGTGCCGCCACTGACGAACACGGTCCGCGCGTATCCCGAAACCGAACTCATCAATCTGTTGAACGAAGTGCGCGCGGGCGCGGTGGCGATCGTTTTTTCGCCTCCCGCGGATTGGAACGATTTGGCGGAACGCATTGACGACGCGTTGAAGGCGACGACCGTCGACGTATTCGGCGGGTTCCATTACGTTCGATTGCATCCCGTTTTCGACGGACTGCCATCGCGCTGCCTGATGCGTCAGGCGTATCGCAATATCGTTCCCCGGCGATCGTTCGAGGAGCAATCCGACGAACGCATGTGCGGCACGATCGCCGCGCGCTCCGGCGACGATGCGCCGTGGTTCGGGGAAGACATGCTGGTGCGCCGGTTTGGCTCCGGGCGCATGGTCTTCACCCACGCGCGCGTGCTCGAACACCTGGGCAGCGACCCCGTCGCCGATCGGCTGTATTTGAATCTCATACGCCACTTCGGCCGCCGGTCCGTTCCCGGCGAGATAACGCAACCGATCCAGCAGTCCGTGTTGGACTGGCTGCGGCGCGAGCGTTCCGAGCGCGCACGGCTGTGGAGCCTCATCGGCCCCTTCCCGAATTGGGGCGGCGCCGGGCACGACACGAAATATCCGCCCGAGCAGCAGGTGGATTTGACGGCGATCCACGCGGGATGGCGCGATCCGGTGCGGTGGACACGCTGGTACGTGATCGGCGAGGTGCGGAACGAGATCGATTTCGACGCCGCGCTCGGGTTGCCGTTTGCTGGGCCGGTTTCGACATTGCCCGAAACGTTCTACGCGTACGCGGAATGCGCGGCGCCTACTCGCCAGGCCGCGACGATGCGCGTGCGGCTCGAAGGCTGTTTGAAGGTATTCATCAATGGCACGGAATGCCACAGTTCGAGCGCGCGCGAATCGGACTCCACTTCGCGCGAGGAAACCGTGCCCCTGACATTTAAGCAAGGCAAGAACGCGATCCTCATCAAGCTTGCTCGCGACCGGCGACCCGCCCGCCTGAGCGTCGAAACCACTTCCGCCACACGCGATCCGCTGATACTGAAGTGGTGGCGATAGCCGCCGAGGTTGGTGGGGCACATTCGCCAATCCGGTACGGCACCGATTTCCGGGAGCCGCCAACCGATACAACCTGTTTGTTTTCAGTGTCTTAATTGGTATTGACAAGCACGCGCGCATATCATATATTAGACAATATCTAATTTAAGGTTCACGGCTGCCGGATACGAGGATGAAGCCCGTATCCGCTTTGGTGAACCCAGTTGAGGGCTGCGTTCGGTTCGTTGCGGGTAGAGACTTTTCCCGCAACCCGTCGTGGGCCGCGTTGCCAAGGCGTATGTGGTGTGAAGTGTGCGAGCGGCGCGCGTTGACGCGTCAAGAAAGGGGGGTCTTCCCATGAAACGAAAATCATTGCGGCGAATAGGTCTGCTCGGACTCGCGGCGTGTGTGTGTCTCTTCGGGGCAACCGGGTGGGCGCAGGACGTACCGCAGAGCTACGCGCCGGTCGATGTCCACGCGCCGTTTGCGCAGACCATGGAACGCATGTCCGCGGCGAAAGCGGACATTATGAAAAAGCATATGGACTTGCTGAACCAGCGGTACGACCTGTCCGACAAACCGGACGGCGCCGCGAAGATGTCGCGCGGCAAGGCGGTGCAAAGCGGCGTGCGCGTGAAGCTGCCGTCGGGAGTGACGTGGGACCAACTGGCCGCGATGACGCCAAACGAAATTCGCGAGAAAGGACTGTGGCCGGAGGGTTTCTATCCCCTGCCCCACCCAAACCATCCGGAAGGCGGAATGCTTTTCCCGAAATTCATGATCGACGAGGTCAAGAAGCAGGAGCAGCGCGATCTTACCCGCTTCGATCTCGATTACGACTTGCCGGACCATTTCCTTCCCGAGTTTCCCGCGCCGATTTACTTGACGACGCGCCCGGACCTCGGCGATGTCAGCAAGGGGAAGCTGGTAACCATCTTCAACTACTACGAGTTGTTTAGCGGCGTCTTGAACCCGAAGCAGTTGGAGGGTCTGCGGTTGCTCGTGACGCCGTTCCCGCAGCAGCAGTTCAACCAGACGGAAGACCGGCGCTCCGCGCAGCCGAGCCGCGGGGTGGCGTGCTTCGACTGCCACGCAAACGGGCACACGAACTCGGCCACCCACCTCGTCGGCGACATTCGTCCGCAGGAATTGCGCCACCGCATCGACACGCCGTCGTTGCGCGGCGTAAACGTGCAACGGTTGTTCGGATCGCAGCGCGCGCTGAAATCGGTCGAGGATTTCACCGAATTCGAGCAGCGGGCGGCGTACTTCGACGGCGATCCGGTTATCGCAACGAAGAAAGGCATCAACATTTTGGATCGCGGGCATCAGGTCCACGCGATGGCCGAGTTCGAGGCATTGCTCGATTTCCCGCCGGCGCCGAAACTGGACGTGTTCGGCAGGCTCGATCCGTCGAACGCGACGGAGCAGGAACTGCGCGGCGAGGCGCTGTTCAACGGGAAGGCCCGGTGCGCCGAGTGCCATCCCGCGCCGTACTACACGGACAACCTGATGCACAACCTCAAGGCGGAACGTTTCTTCAAGCCGAAGACGATCAACGGGCGGCTCGCGGGCCAGGACGGGCCGATCAAGTCGTTCCCGCTGCGCGGCATCAAGGATTCGCCGCCGTACATGCACGACGACCGCTGCCTCACGCTGGACGACACGGTCGAGTTTTTCAACCTGGTGCTCGGGCTTAAACTCAACACCGAGGAGAAGGCCGACCTCGTTGCGTTCATGAAAGCGCTGTAATCGATCGCCGGCGCCCCGGGGGTTTGCTTTCCGGGGCGCCGGCTTCCGATAATTCGGGGGCAAGGCTTATCACGAGCACCGGAGCACCCTATGCCTACCGCCCCGGAACCAGACTTCGCCGGGCAACTGCGCGCCGCCGGCGTCCGGGTAACACGACCGCGCCTTGCGGTGTTGTCCCTCTTGCACACGATCGGCGGGCATCGATCGGCGGACGATATCGTGGACGCATTGCGCGAACGCGGGCCGTTGCTGCCTCGCGCGTCCATATACAACGTGCTGAACGACCTGTTCGATCGCGGCGTGATCATGCGCGTCGATGCGGGCCCGGGCCGCGCTCTGTACGAGGCCTCGACAAACTGGCACCACCATTTCGTGTGCAGGCAATGCGGCTACATCATGGACGTGCCGTGCGCCGTCGGCTCGAAGCCGTGCATGCAGCCGGAAATGGAAGGGCTCGCCGTTGACGAAGCGCAGGTGATTTTTCGGGGCGGATGCCCATTCGCCGCCATTCCGGCAAGCGACGCGTTGGGACACCCGCCGGCGTGCTGCATGAAGCCGTAGCGTAACCACTCTTCCCGCGCGGCAGCGAGGCGACTACAACTCAAAGTCTACAGTCACTTGAGTGGACGGCTCGATCGTGACGTCGCGTTTCAAGGCATCGGATCCGCCTTGGTACGTGTCTGGCGCGGAGACGTTGACCGTGGATTGGCCCGCGGGGATACGCTCGATCACAAAGTTCCCCGTTTCATCTGTAGTTCCAATTCGCGTGTGACGGAAATCGCAATTGACCATTACCGTCGCCCCCGCCACCGGTTCGCCCGCCAACCGAACACTTCCCCTGATCGATCCGAGCTGCGCCAACCGAATGATAGTCGAAGCGGACGAATCGAATTCGTTCTGCACTTCGTTGACTCCAACACCGAAATCGGGGTGAGACGCGGATATGAGTGTCATTCCCGCAGGTGGGTTGGCCAGTTCGAATGTGCCGTCAGAGGAGGTCGTTGCACTCGAATTGACGCCGTCTTCATACCCGTACAAACCTGACGCGCCCGCATATACATATGCTCCAGCCACAGGCTGGCCCTCGGCATCCACAACCGTCCCTTGAATGGAATCGCTGCCAGGGAGAAGTTCGATTGTAATCGGCGTCCCCGCTTGTGCTGAAACAGAATTCTCGTGATGATCAGGCGCTCGAACATGGATTGTCGCCTTACGGTATTCCGTGTGGATTGCGAAGCGTCCATCGTGGTTTGTAAACTCCCGGAACTCTGCGCGCGCCGTGGGCTGGCGCGGCTGCACAACCGCGATCGAGAATCGCTCGAGCGGCTCCATCGTATCGGCGTCTAGCACTACACCTTCCAGTAAGGGCGCGGGACTCAGCGTAACCTGGGCATTCCGTTCTCCGGCCTGTAACGCCACCTCCGCAGGGCTGTAACCCTCCGCCGTCGCACGAACGACAAACGTTCCCGCAGGCAATCCGGTAAGCTCGAAACGGCCATCGAATTCCGAGGTAGCGGCCCGCTGGTACGCTTTACCCGCCTCGAAGAACGCCATTCCCGAAAGAAACACGTTGGCCACTGCCCGGCCCGACTCGTCACGCACATAGCCCACGATGGTGAGCGATTCGGTAATGTCCGCCGTGAGCACCAGGCCCGTGATATGGTCGCCTTCGGCAAGCTGGATCGTCTGGGCCGGCTGAATATTGCCCACGCCCGCGACGAGTTGCAGGAGATATTGAGCGGGGGGAAGCCCCGCGAAGACGAACGCCCCTTTGGCATTGGTGTCGGTATCCATGGCCTCGAAGATATACGGGTATTCGCTATTCGTGGGATACGCTTGGACCTTGAGCGCGACAGGTCGTCCGTGTTTGTCAATCACTTTGCCCGCGATACTTCCGCTCCGACCCGACCCGAGCGTGATGACCACGTCCCGGGCCCCGATCTCGCCAACGATTACAGGGCCGATCCATTTGGATACGTCGGTGGAACCAAAGGCCGTAAGCAGCAACTCATCACCTACCGAGAAACCACGCAGCACGAAAGCGCCCTTGTCGTCCGAATTCGTCTGCCACCTTGGAATGCGGAATTCTCCGGACGCGGTCGAAGCCGCCACATTGGCGAACGCCACGGGCGCACCGCTCGCGTCGACAATTGTCCCGGATACAACGGGCGACGATTCGAGGGGAAAGTCGACTCCATCTATTTCCTGCCCGGCTTCGATAACGATGTATCTCGCCGGTCCGTCACTTCCGTGAATCTTTCCAATGCTGCCAGTCGGATAGACTGAATAGGATCCTTTAGGAAGTCCGGCCAATTCGAACTCACCGGTTTCGTCCGTCGGATTCGAGTAATTTCGGCGCACGGAACGATCGCGAAGATACGCCATCATGCGCACGCCTGGCACGCCGGTGTCCGTGGCGGCATCGTAGACACGGCCCCGGACCGCGCCCCCGACGACAACTTCGAGCGACACGTCAGCGGCCGAAGCGCCGCGGAGATCGAGATCGACCGGACCATCGATCAGCACCGTGCCGTCCGCGGTCTCTATGTCCAAAATGTAGTGAGTTGGGGCAAGCGCGTCGAAATGGAAGTTGCCATCGGCACCGCTCACCGCGCGTTCTTCGCCCCCGAACAGATCAGGCGCGCGGGCGATTACGGTCGTCCCGCCGATCGGGTCCTGGGTGTCGGCCCAGATTACCGTACCCCTCACTGGGGCGCCTGCGTGTAGAACTATGGTGGCGTCCCGTGTGCCTGCTGGAACCGGATCGCTCTTGCCAGGCGCGTAGCCGCGTGCACTCGTGTACAGTTCGTACTTCCCCTGCTGCAACGGTCCCGTCTCAAATGCGCCGTCCCTATCCGCTTCACAAGCAAACATCTGCGTCAGCTCGGGGCCCAACGGTTTCCCGTCGTGTCGAATCGGAAGTACGCGAGCACCCTCCACCGCATCGCCGTCATCGTCGATGACACGGCCACGTATTGACAGGGCGTCTCCAACAATGACGATGACCGAAGCTCGGAGCGCAACTTCACGCACGTCGGCCAGCGCCGTCCCCACCTGGGCTGCCGTTCGCGCCACAACGCCGTACCGGCCAATGGGCACCGAATCGACAATGAACCGCCCCGCCTCATCGACTCGCCCGTCGTAAATGTTGGTGGGTGCATGGCCGGCCTCTTCGGTTTCGTTCGTCGCATCGTCTTGGGAATCGGCGCGCACTTCGACCGTTGCGTCGGAACAGGGTGTCCCGTCGGAATTGAACACGTGCCCGGCAATACTTCCGTTCGGTATGGGGGTTGCGGACTGAACGACGGGCCTGCGCGTAGGCGGCGCTGCGCGCCGTGCGCGCACGGCGCCGGAACTCTGCACTTCCGAGCTCGCAACGCTGGGCACTTGGGAAGGCCGCTCGCCCCGTCCACTCCCACGCGTCAGGAAGTACATCGCAGCTACGCTTGCGATTATCCCAAGCGCGAGCGCTGCCGAACGGTTCCGCATACGGGCACACCTCTCTGCGTTTCAGTAGTCGACGCGCAATCCTCCGAAGCGGGCAACGATACAAACATTCGCTTGCATACGCACCACGCAACCCGCCAAGGCAGCACCAACGCGCAAATTACAACATTACTCTTGACAGAGAGTATCCCTCGCGCTGGGCTGTGTCAATCAGTTCGACAGTGCTAGTACTAAGTTCATACGCCTAAGCGCGCCAAGGACAACCATCGTATTGACTTAGTAGCCCCGCCTACGTCGAAGCGACTTCGGCGGGCCAACCCTGGGCTGCGCGCCGAAACCCCTTCGGGGTAAACGCAAAGACGTTATTATTGTTAGAGCCCCTTACATCGCTTTCCTCTTTCTCGTCGCCGCCCCTGGTGATGTTGCGGCCGAAGACGAACGTGACGCGCATTCGAGATTGGGACTGGAACGACCGGCGTACGGAGTCGAGCCGCTGCGTCCCGACCATTACCCACCTGCCGGTTCCGATTGAGGTGAGTGGATATCTCACGAAGCCTACGCATTGAATAACATTGGGCTGATGCCTGAGCCGGTTCGCCTTACGGCGAGTATCGGCTCTTTGGCGTGGGGTCGGGGCGGTGCAGCGATCGGCGCGTGCGTTTGTGTTTTACGGCGTCGTCGACGCTGGGTAGCAGGACGGACGCGTCTTCTTTCTTTTTCTTTTTCAGCCGCAGTTCGCGCTCGCGGATTTCGCCCATCAGTTTGACGGCGTCGCCGAAGGCCTTGTTCAGCATGAGCCTGCAATGGAAGCAATATTCGCTGTGCTTTTGGGCCAGGCGCTCCTTGCACGCGGCGCACACGCGTTCCTGTTCGATCTCGTGGCTCAAGAGCGTGCTGTTTTCGACGAGATCGATCACGGTGTCCAACGGCACGCCGGTGAACTCGGCAATCTCATCGGGTTGGCGCAGCCCGTGCTTTTCAATCGCATCCAGGACGCGATCGCCGTAATCGAGGAACTCGGTGTTGCACTTCGCGCAGAGAGACTTGCCGGCCTGTGCGGCGAATATCTTGCCGCATCGCGGACATCTGGCGAGGTTAGGGTTCATGTTTTGTTACCGTAATCCAGACTTCGCTCACGGTTGCTCGCGCTTGTAATCGAAGATTCGACGTCGCCGCGCGGCCATGCGATTCATCCGTTCATTTCCCGGGCGATTGCGTCAACCTGCCTGTACAGTTCTTCCTTCGTGCCGCTATTGTCGATCACCCAGTCGGCGAGGGCAAGCTTTGTTTCGGGGGCGGTTTGCGACGCGATTCGCCGACGCGCCTCGGCCAGGTCGATTTCGCGGTGTTCGATCAGCCGTTGGATGCGCAATTCGACGGGACTCATCACCAGGATGAGCCCGCTGAGATAGTCCTCTTTCCTTCCGTTCTCGGCGATAAGGGCGGCGTCGACAACAACGGCGCCGTGTCCCTTTTCGGCTAGCGCCGCGCATCGCATGGCGATGGCCATGCCGATCGCGGGATGCACGATCGCGTTGAGCCGCTTTCGCGCGGCGTCGTCGCGGAACACGATTGCGCCGAGCTTCGCGCGATCGATCGCGCCGGCCGTAACGATGTCCGGCCCGAACGCTTCGATGACTGCGCGTTCCGCCGCGCCGCCGGGCGCGATGACGTCGTGGCCGACCGCGTCGGCGTCGATGACGGGAAACCCCAGTTCCGCGAAACGGCGCGCGGCTTCGGACTTTCCGCTGCCGGTGCCGCCGGTGAGTCCGTAGATTCGCACGCGCGTTTATCGTCCCGCGGGGCGCGGAAGGCGTACGTTTCCGCCGCGCGTCTGTGCCAGCGAGACCTTGAGCATGCTGCCGATCATGATTGGTTTTTTCGCCATGATCTCGATTAGGCGTTCGCTGCCGTCGTAGCCAAAAATATGATCGACGTCTTCGATGCCGTTTTCGCTTTCGCATTCGACTTTGACGTCTTCCACTTCCGCGGGCAAGCGAAGCACGAGGGTCTTCAAATAGATCGGGCTATCGAACGTAAGCTGAACGAATTGCCGGTAGGTTTTCTCGTCATCCTCGCGGAATCGCACCCACCCGAAACTGATGGGCGTGAACAGCGGCGCGCTCAGACTGAACACGCCGATGGGCAGGTGCGGGCGAAACCACAGCACGCCGTCGGGCACGTTGAGATGAAAACCCTGCAGCGCGTACAGCACGTGCCACGCGGTCATCGACCCCATGTGGCGGTCTTGGCCCCAGCCAACGGCATTGTTGGCGTCGAGGTCCCACATCATGGGTTGATTGAACACGCGCCCGCGCCGCGCATGTACATTCTTGCAGTTCTTTTGCACCGAGAACAGGCCGCGGTCGGGATAGCCGTGGGTGATCATCAGGCTGGCGTAGTGGCCCATGTCGAACGCGGGCCACGCGCGCTCGGCCTCCGGCGGAAACCCGACGCTGTCGGGGTTGGTGCAGACGGACCCGTCGAGCATGACGCCCTGGGCGACGCCGTTTCGCTGGTCGTTGAGTTTGCAGATTGCGCCGAGTGCCTTTTTCACTTTCTCCGGCGGCAGGAGCTGCCCGAGGCAGAGAAAATCGGCGTACCACTGGCCGGCGAGTTGGGCCGAGTCGCACGCGTCGTTGAACTCTTGCGGCGCGTCGTCGATCCCGGTGGCGCAATAGAAACGGTAATAACCGCCCTCTTCATACCAAAGTTTGCGGTCGAAACTTTCGAGGGCGCGTGGAAGCAGTTCTTCGTAGGCAAGCGCCTCGGCTTTGTCGCCGAGGCGCCGCGCGAGCCGGGCGTATGCGCGCAATGCGGCGATCCAAAGGCCGCTTGTATAGCTGTTCGTGCCGTAGACGGCCCAGCGATCGCGCGTCATCGTGCATCCGGATTGCTCGGGCAGCCCGTCGCCGTCGCGGTCGTGCGCAAGCACAAACGCCATCGCCTCCTTCACGCGCGAGAACAAATGGTCGAGAATGAACCGCTTGCCGGTCATGAAGTAGTTGCGGTACGCCATCAGCACAAACGCGATGCTGGTGTCGAGCATCGGCGCGCTGGTGGAGCCGTGGGACGGTTGGTGCACGCTTTCCAATCCGAGGTGGCGATAAATCCGGCCGGGGTCTTTTCCGTCCCTGGGCCGCGCGATTGCGGCGAGCTCGCCCTCCTCGAAATTGGGGAAGAACAGCAGCGATCCGATCGACGAGTACAGGCGGCGATCGAGCGTCGAGGTGCGCGGGTCCGCGGGGGACTCGAACATGGCGAAGTCGTTGCCGCCGGTGAACAGGGTGTTCGTGGACATGACGTAGTTGTTGTTGATCAGCGCTTTGCTGAGCCATTGCGGCAACGTCGAGGTCATAATGCGCCGCTGCCAATCTTCGACGGCCTTGAAGTAGTACTGATGATAGGTGAGGCCCTGCGTCGCGACTTCGATTGCGCTGCGAAAGTTGTTCGCGTAGCCGTTGCGCTGATCGATGCCGCGCGCGACGTACTTCGGGCAGTACCACGCGAGCACGTACACGATGTTGCGGGATTGTTGCGGCGCGAGATCGAATGATGCGCACAGCGCGCCGGAATGGCCGGCTTCGTCCCGGGACAGCTTATTGCCCAGGCGGCCTCCGTCATGGAACTGGTTCCAGAATACTTCGAGTTCGCGCGGATTGCGTTCGTTCCAGCCCATCATGGTTACCTGCACGTCACGTTGTTGGCCGATGAGCAGCGCGTAGTTGCCTTCGGCGCTGGTGCGGAAATCTTCGCGGAAGCCGAATTCGAGGCCGGCGATCATTCGCTGCGGATCGGGTTCGTGCGACTGCGCCTCGAGGGTCTTTTTGTCCTGGTCGCGGCTGACGAGCACGGGCCTGATCGGTCCGCGCTTTTCCGGGAAGTTTCCGCGCGCGCACCCGCAGAGGTTCTCCCAGTTCATGACGAGGGAGACCTCGTAGGAGACTTCCGACGGATTCTGCAGGTAGAACGAAAGAAAGATGAGCGGGAGCGTCGACGCTTCGTGGTCGTAGGGAATGACGGGTGTCAGCGCGGTCCACGTAACCTCCAGCGGATACGTGGGGTCGTCTAGCTTGTAATGCGAGCAGGGATACACGCCGCGCCACGCGAGACGCTGCGAGGCCGTGTAGGGCGCGGCGATTCCCGCTTCGTTGAAGGGCAACGCGCTTTCCGTCTGCAGGATGCGCAGTGCGACTTTTCCGCGCCGCGCCGCGCGCACCGCGAGGATCGTGCCCGGCGCGACGTCGATGCGCGATTCAGCGGTGCGGTTGTTGTTGATGGTGATGTTGCGGAAGCGTCCGTCCCGCCCGAGTTCGCAGCATCCCGCCCCCACGCCGCCCAGGGGCACGCCGGCGGTCTGCTGTTCGGATTCGGCCGCGTCCGACGCGTTGTTGAAGCTGCCAATCGATGCTCCGGACACGTCGCCTCAGCTTTCCAACCGTTTGGTCATGATCAGGGCGTCTTCATCGGTCTTCGGATAGTAGCGGCGGCGCCTGCCGGTAATCGCGAAACCGAAACTCTCGTAGAGAGAGCGCGCGCGCACGTTTGACTCACGAACTTCGAGTGTGGCGGTGCTCAAATCGTCCTCGATCGCCCGCCGCAGAATATGGGACAGCAGGCTGCGCCCGTACCCCAAACCTCGGTACTCATCCTTGATGGTCACGCTCGTGATGTGGGCCTCGTCCAGCAATGGCCAATAGCCGCCGTAGCCTATCAACTCGGGACCGAGCATCGCCACGACGAAATAAGACCGGCCGTGGTGGATTTCCTCGCGGAACATTCCTTCGGACCACGGCTCGGGATATGCCTCCTGTTCGATTGCCAGAACGTCCGCCAAATGCGTACCCGACAGCGGGACAAATCTCAGTTCTGTCGATTCGGATACGCTCATGGTGTGGTCTGTGCGCGGAGGACTTCCGGCTGGGACATGCGCAAGTACACCGGTTTGACTGCCGCCGCCGATGTATCGCATCCGTGCGCGACGCGGTCTTCGGCTTCGAGGCACACGGCGCTGGCGCGCGGCGACCGGAATTCGCCGCCGAGAATGACGGCATTGGGACGTAACGCGTGGATTCGTTCGCGGTAAAGCTCCGCGCCATCGCCAAAAAAGATTGTTTCCACGGGCGTCATCGCCAGTACTTGATCGACGGGCAACACGCAGTCCGCGGTCAACTTTTCGCGGCCCGTTGGCCCGAATCGATATGCCGCGGCAAACACCTCGCCCATTTTTGCGTCCAGCATGGGGCACACGATGGCGTCGTGGAATGCGCCGATGCGCGTCATGGCGTCAAGTGTCGGGACGCCGGCGAGGGGAAGGCCGCGCGCGAGGGCGAGGCCTTTCCACGCGGCCACTCCGATGCGAAGTCCCGTGAACGATCCCGGCCCTACGGAAACCGCGAGCATGCCGACGGCCTCGAGGCCAATACCGGCCTCGCCGAGGACCCAATCCGCCGTCGCCATAAGCCGCTCGGCGTGTGCCCGGCCGCAGTCGACGTGTGTCTCCACCAAGATACGTCCGCCTTCGCACAGGGCCACGGCGTTTACCGGAGTGCTGGTATCGACGCCAAGTGTTTTCATCCCTATCGAATCATATCGCCGCGCGGTCAGACCGTCAATGTTTGGCCGTCTCGGCGGGGCGGGGATGCGGTATGAATGACCGATCGGGGCGGGCGCCTAGGCGAGGGTGTCGAACACGGGCGTTGCTTTTTGTTGATCGCGGATAGCGTCGGGTTCGATGAGCTCGGGGCGGCGGATAATTTGGAACGGTTCGTCGCGCTCGCGATCGAACCATTGGAGCAGCAGTTCGATGCCCTCGGACCCGGCCTCGCGCAGCGGCAGGCGTACATGCGCGCACGCGTTGGAATGAACCACGGAATCCGCTCCGTAGGTCCAGTCGATGATTTCGAAATCCGAGCCGGGTGCGCGGCCGGCGTGGGCCGCGCCCGCCAGGAGCCACGATGCGTCCTCCAGCATGCTGCAATCGATGATCGCGGTGGCCGACTGGTCCACGAGCAGTTCGCGCGTCGCGGTCGTAACCTCGGACCCTGCGAAAGAGACGGGCCGAATCAGGGTGTCATCGACGGGAATGCCCGATTCGTCATACGCGCGGATGTAGCCGTTGCGCCGCTCGTTGCCCGCCTGAAACTTGCTGAATGCCTGAAGCATGCCGATACGCGTGTGGCCGCGATCGATGAGGCGTTTCGTGCTGCGATACGCCGCTTCTTCGAAGTCGACCGTCGCACAGCACAGATCGGGAATCGAGTCGAACCGGTTGAGCGCCATGTACGGGCTGCCGCTCTTGTGAATGCGCAGGATCGTTTTGTCGCCCAGGCGGAGCGCGCCGTGCACGATGCACCCGTTGCATCGCCGCTGCCAGAGTGCGCGGGCATAGTCATCGCCCCGCGTGCCGTTCGGGGATGAATTCAGATCGAAGCAAATGAACTTCCCGCGCGCGCCGAAAACCCGGTAGAGTTCGAGAAATAGCCAGTTGACTTGTTGTTGGCTGATCGGCACGACCTGGAGCGGGGCGGAGAACACGACGCCGACGCAGTCCCGGTGCTGGCCGCGCATGCTCCGCGCGCCATGGTGGGGCTGGTAGCCCATTTGTTCGATGACGGATTCGACACGGCTGCGGGTCTCCGGTCGTACGCCCGGCTCGTCGTTCAGGACACGGCTGACGGTCTTACCCGATACACCGGCCAGTCGGGCTATATCGTAAATTGTATGTTTCGGCATTGCTGTCGATACGTCGCTTCGCACCCTGCGGTCAACGCGAATATTTATGAAGGATAGACCCACAGTATACCCAAAGTGTGTCGAGAGGTACCATTCTCGAAAACCTATTGACAAAAGATACAAGGCCGGTCTATATTGACACCGGTGTCAACGGCGTGTCTAGGGCGAAGAGGCACGTAAAGTGTAGGTGTGGTTGGGGGCGGCGTAAGCGCTCAGCCGGTGGTTGGTAATTCGGGCTTGGATGCGCATACGCGCGGAATTCAGGCCCTCCCGCCGTTGACTCAGTTGGATTTCGGGGCTATATTTGGATCAGGACTATGTTTGTGCGTACCGCTCGAGGGAAAGCGGGATGCTTGGCGTAATCCCAGGGCTCGGTGCAAGGGAGTCGGGTGAACTTTTTCGGGGCGGGTTGTCGTCTATTATCGGCGTACGGCATCTTCGATACTGAAAAGAAATCCTGGTGTCGTGCGACGGTATTTGGCAAGTGTGGGCTCGGTGTCTAACGCGCGATGGAGGGTAAAACACAGAACTCGTAGTGGTTTGTTTGCTGTCTGCATGTCCGAATGGAAGCGGGCCTGAGCGCGCGGTGCGCAAACAGCAGACGGTAGTGCGCTTTTATTAGTTAAGTTTATAAACTGTAACGGCTTGAGGAGAATTACCAATGAAGTCGAAACGAGGTTTCACCTTGATCGAGCTGTTGGTGGTGATCGCGATCATCGCCATCTTGGCTGCAATCTTGTTGCCGGCGCTGGCACGTGCCCGTGAAGCGGCGCGTCGTGCGAGCTGCCAGAACAATCTGAAGCAGTGGGGAATCGTGCTGAAGATGTTCGCGAACGAAAGCAAGGGCGAGCAGTATCCGGCCATTTGCCAAGCGGAACGCAAACAGGGTGTCGACTGCGACCCGGTCCCCGGCGTTGCAAACGCGGCCCTTCCGCTCGCGGGCGACGCTGCGACATCGTACATGGTCTATCCACTCGATGTTTTCCCGGAGTATCTGACTGACGCGAACATTCTGATCTGCCCGTCCGAGCCGGATCCGGGCCTCTTCAATAACCCGGCCACAGACGAGCCCTGGTTCCATATCCCCTGCGACGAGTTCGGTCTTGACAACTACGGCGATAAGCCGGGTGGTTGGGCTGCGGGCGACGAGAGCTACTACTATCTCGGTTGGATGATGGACAGGGCGGACTCGGAAGACATTTCTGCGGCCGTCTTGGCAGCGTTCGGCTACACCGCGCCTCCGGGAACCATGGTTTCCGGTCAGGTTCTCGCGATGTTCGCGTATATCGAGGGTTTCCATGCTCTTATGGGCGGTGGCATCAGTGAGCAGGGGTTCCTTGATCAGTTGCAGAAGTGCCGCGACGATATCAACATTACCGGCACTGAAGTTACAGTAGTTGCCGGAGCGCTTGGACTGGGCACCCAGCTTCAGGGCAAGGGTAACGCCGGATCGAACACGATCTTCCACCTTCGGGAAGGTATCGAGCGGTATCTGATTACCGACATCAACAGTCCCGCAGGTTCGGCGTCCGCGCAGAGCGAAGTCCCGGTTATGACCGACCTTCTTGGAACGGCGCCCCACCTGTTCAATCACATTCCGGGCGGCGCGAATACGCTGTACATGGACGGACACGTCGATTTCATCAAATATCCCGGAAAGGATTTCGTGTCAGAGGCGATGGCGCACGTTGTAGGCGCAGCCGGATAATTAGTCTGTTTCCGTAGGATTCGTTGTGATGGCCGGTCAGGTTACTGACCGGCCATCGGTCTTTTCTTGCGGCCTTACATCCCCCTGAATCCCCCTTCAAAGGGGGACTTAAGACAAGACCAACGCCGTCGTTTTGCGATTCTTTGAGTCCCCCTTTGAAGGGGGATTCAGGGGGATGTGGCTACCGTGCATGCAAACTGGGGGCGCAGTATAACAGCGTTATTGCGCCGGCGCCTCCGGTGGCGCGTTCTCCTGGCCGGTGCCCATCTGGTTGTCGACGAAGTTCCTGAGACCACCCTTCTGTTCATCGGTCTGCTTACTTGGCGGGGAGACTTCCTCGCTGCTGCCCCCGCCGCACCCCATAAGCGCGGCCGACGCGAATAGACAAAGTACTATGGAAGAAAGTAGCGCTCTAAACATCTGAAGTACTCCCTCTTGTTACACTTACCTGTTTGGTCGAGACACGGTCTCACCGACGAAAATGCACGCACAGCCGGGCGACCGAACGATCTGAAATCGCACGGATCGACATGTGCGACTCGCCGCACGGGCGACAGAATAGCAACTCCCGAACTCCTCCGGCAAGCGTGGCAGGTTTCCAGCATGTCATGATCGGCCGGATGTT
Source organism: Candidatus Hydrogenedentota bacterium (assembly GCA_013359265.1). Lineage (NCBI taxonomy): Bacteria > Pseudomonadati > Candidatus Hydrogenedentota > Candidatus Hydrogenedentota bacterium. Next base: position 4,119 of record JABWCD010000039.1, on the reverse strand, counting down.
CCTCGGTGCTCGCGGCGGCGATGGGGCTGGGCGATTGGCGGGCGGAGGACCCGGAGTCGTTCCCGAAAACCTCCTTGACAATGCATGTACAGCGGGTCTATATTGACACCGATGTCATCAGGTGTACCGGTTGTGTAGGCGGTTGATCGAAGTGAAGTGCTGCGGGCGGCATATTCGTACGGCAGCTTTCGATTGTCTGTAGCCGGTATGTGGGGACGCGCCGAAGGCGGGTCCGCGAATCGTTGACACGGCATTGTTTCGGGGCTATAGTTAAAGTCAGTGTATTACCGCATTTTTGCTGCGGGTAAGCGAAGTGCGGGATTGATTCTCACCGCTCGGTGCACGGGAATGGAGTGAGTTTCGCCGGTGAGAGTAACCGTCTGTGGGCGCATGGTTTTCCTGGGCATCTGAATCCCGAACATGAGCATGCGTCAATGGCCGGTACGTGTGGGCTCGGTGTTGAACGCGCAAGGGAGGGTCAAAGTTCATATCGGAAAGTGGTTTGTTTGTCGTCTGCATTCCAAGCGGCACGTAAGTCTGAGCGCGTAGTCCGCGGACAGCAGACAGTAGTACGCTTTTATTAGTTAAGTTTATAAACTGCAACGACTTGAGGAGACAAACTAATGAGGTCGAAACGTGGATTTACCCTGATTGAGCTGTTGGTGGTAATCGCGATTATCGCCATCCTGGCTGCAATCCTGTTGCCGGCGCTGGCGCGTGCCCGTGAAGCGGCGCGTCGTGCGAGCTGCCAGAACAACCTGAAGCAGTGGGGTATCGTGTACAAGATGTTCGCGAACGAAGCGAAAGAAGAGAAATGGCCGGATTTCTTCTTCAAGATCACTTTGCCCCCGCTCGGCAACCCGATTTCGGATGTGAGCTTGGGATTCAATGCGGGTCCGTACGTTCCCCAGATTTACCCTGAATACCTGTCGGATCCGGCGGTTTCGGCCTGCCCGTCTGATGCGTCTGGTGGTTCGGACCTTTGGACGAGCAGCGTGGATGGCCGCAACCTGTTCGGCACTGCGATCGATGACGACTACGTTCCCGAGAACAACGCCATCTCCGGTCCTGGCTGCAATCATGGTGGCGTGTGCATGAACTCGATTGATGCGAGCTACGCGTATTTCGGCTACCTGATGGATCGCAACAGCGACACTGATCCGACGTCGAACTTGGTCGCGCTGTCGGCGCTGCTGGTGCTGTTCGGTTCGGACCCGATTCCGGACGCGGCGAACAAGTTCGGCCCGCAACAGTTCCTCGAGTTGATCGTCAAACTAGGCAACGCGGCGCTTCCGCAGTACATCGCGTTCCTGAGCTCGCAGGACCCCACGGCGTTTAACGCGCTCACGAACAACGACGTGTCAGTTGCTTCGGGCGCAGGCAACAGCGGCGGCAACCTCATCCTGAAGCTGCGTGAGGGTATCGAGCGCTTCCTGATCACCGACATCAATAACCCGGCGGGAAGCGCACAGGCGCAGAGCGAAATCTACGTGATGCTTGACCGCACGTCGACGAAACCGGAAGACTTCAACCACGTCCCCGGCGGCAGCAACGTCCTGTACATGGACGGTCACGTCGAGTTCGTCAAGTACGGTTCGAAGGAGCCGGTCCAGTCGAACTTCGCGCGCGTGGACGAGAACCTGAACCCGGGTAACTAAGCGACTTGCCGCGACGCGGCAATACGCGTTAGGTTCAACACAGGGCCGCGGCTACCGTAAGGCAGCCGCGGCCCTGACCTATTCAAGAACGCTTCGGGGACCCGCTCACCGCCCTGCCGGGAAATGCGACGCACCGGAACGCTGCGCTTGCGGCGCCGTCTCGGTCGACACAGGCTTCGATCGCGCATGCGCTGCCAGAAACAAGAACGCTGTAGCCGCCGCCTCGCGGCGGCTACAGCGACGGGGTTCGATCGCGATTATTGTGCTGGAGGCGTTTGCTGCACTTCTTGTTGCTGCTGCGCCGCGGCGTCCTGGAAAGCCTTCATTGCGTCCGCGTCGGTCTTGACGGCCACGCCGGCCTTTTCGCCGGACTCCTTCGTTTCCTCCAACTTTGGATGCGCGCCGCCGCAGCCGGCCCCCAAGAACACAAAGCCTGCGGCAATCGCCAATATCGCTTCTTTCTTCACGGCACCAATCTCCTCTCGTTTGGTGAAACCACGCGTAGCTTATCATCGCGCCGGAAGTTCCTCAATGCGCCGCTGACACCTGTAATAGAGAAGAAACGTGACGGCCGGGCGCCTGCCCGGCGCCGCAATGCTCCGACGCGTGGCGTCGAATCGCGGTGCGTCTTTGCCAGTTCCACCGGACCGCGCCGTTCCACGCTATTGACAAAATCCGGCCGAGGCCCGATGATGGTGCCCTAGCTGCAAGTGACTCCGTATTGTTCGGGCATGAATGTGTCACTGACTCCGTTTGTACGCCGGGTGGGGAGCTCCAATCGGGCGGTCCTCGCGAACTTTCTCTGCGCGCTGTGCCGCTCCGTTACCTGGCATTGAACGGCGGCTGCGTGGCATGGATCGAGCGGCGCCCTGACCGGGTGACGAATGTCAGGGTCGCGCGGCCCGGACGTGGCCGCAAGGGGCCGCACCGAGTTCTGGTGGCGTGACGACGTTCGCAGGGCGCAGTGTCCGTTCTTAGTCTCGGTGGGTCCGTACACGAGGGAGGGCATCGAACAAACACATCGTTATGAAGCAGTGCGCTTTTGCAGTAACCGATTTGCGCGGGCGGAAGGCCCCGCGCATCGGTATCCGTGATCGGCAGTTGGCTCGGCGTTTACTGGTAGAAAACTGGAACGACTTGAGGAGACGATCCAATGCAATCGAAACGTGGCTTCACGCTCATCGAATTACTGGTCGTAATCGCCATCATCGCCATTCTTGCGGCCATTTTGTTGCCTGCACTGGCCCGTGCACGCGAAGCGGCGCGGCGGGCATCCTGCCAGAACAATCTGAAACAGTGGGGCATCGTATACAAGATGTTCGCGAACGAGGCCCGAGAAGAAAAATGGCCGGACGAATTTATCAAGTTCTATATCTTCCCTCCCGGGGTACCGGGGTTCGGCGCGGATGCCGGGCCAGAAATTCCGAAGGTCTATCCCGAATACCTTACCGACCCCAACCTCGTGAAGTGCCCCTCCGCGGAGGAGTTCATTGAGGAGAGTTGGTATACAGCAGCAGACGGGCGCAACCTGTTCGGGAGCGTCTCACCGCTTGACGTCGCGGCGAACAACGAGGACTGCACCGATCTCTCCTCATGCGCCAACGTTATCGACTCGAATTATGCCTACCTGGGCTACGTAATCGACGGCAAGACGCTCACCACCACGGCAGAGACGCTTACTCACCCTCTGTTCGGATCGTTTAACATGCCGGCCGGGATTCTGGTTCAACCAAAAGAAATGTGGAGGACGACCCTGAACCGGTTGGATCTAGCGAATCTGACGGCCTTTATCGGCGGCAGTCAGACGGCAGCGGACACGCTAAACCTGGTAACGAACGGCGATCTCAGTGTGCCGAACGGCGTGGGTAACGGCGGCTCCAATATTGTGTTCCACCTTCGCGAGGGTGTCGAACGTTTCCTGATTACGGACATCAACAATCCGTCCGCGACTTCCCAGGCGCAGAGTCAGGTATTCGTCATGTGGGACCGCCTGAGCACGAGGCCGGAGAACTTTAACCACATTCCGGGCGGTTCGAATTTCCTGTATATGGACGGACACGTGGCGTTTGAAAAGTATCAGCCGAGCGGACCGCCGCCCTGCAACGCGGCGATGGGATTGTATGACGCCGCAATCGATGACTAATTGCTAACCCTGTCGTGGCCCGGCCGCGTGGCCGTGTCACGGCAGTTTGGACTTCGCCGGAAAATCGCCCCTGGCGGCTGTCAGGGGCGATTTCGATTTAGAGCCTCTAACATTAATGCCGAAACCCCTTCAGGGTACGTTCCCCAATGGGGGGGTTGGTACCCAGGGTAGCCCCGCCTACGTCGAAGCGACTTCGGCGGGCCAACCCTGGGCTGCTCGCCGGGCGTGCTCCCCTAAAAGTAGACCAGTTGGAATGTTAGGATCTCCGGGCATGAAGGAGGTCCGAGATGAAGAAGAAGCGGTTTACGGAAGAGCAGA